>RDOE01000137.1 GCA_011364975.1 Promethearchaeota archaeon
CTTAGCGCTAGGTTTTGCTAATCCGGATGTCAATTATGCTGTAAGTGAACAAATGAAAAGATTAACCCATGTTAAGTCGAGTATTGTTTCTCCAGCTCGGGCTAAATTTGTAAATAAACTAGCTGATTTATGTCCTGGAAGATTAAAGGGAGGAAGAGTCCATATCAACAATGAGGGAGGTAGTTTAGCCATTGAGGCGGCTATTAAGCTAGCATTAATCGCATCAAAAGATGGTGAACAAATTTTAACCTTTAGAGGGGGATATCACGGTAATACCTTAGCAACTCTAACCGCATCTCAGCCTATTCATACAATTACTCGATTTAGACCATTTGGAATCGATGTATTTGTAAGAGTACCACAGCCTTATTGTTATCGATGTTTATGGAATTACAAAGAGGGTTTCTATGGAAAAAAAGATCCTCATTGCAACTTAGAATGTTTTGAACTGGTAAAAAGCTACTTAATGGGATTAAGTTCAAGAAAATTAGCGGGAGTTTTACTAGAGCCTTATCAAGCTGCGGGAGGTCATATTCCTTTTCCACCTAAGTTTTTAGTTAAATTAAAAGAGATTTGTGATGAAGAGAAAATCTTTCGCATATACGATGAGTCTCAAACTGGTGTGTGGAGGACTGGTAAATATTTCACTTTAACTGAGAAATATGAAAAGGAATTGGGATTAGATGTTTCACCAGATATGATCTGTTTTACTAAAGCTATTGGGGGAGGTTTCCCGTTAGGGGCCATGGTTGCATCAGATAAAATGAGAAAGAGATTCACTCCTTCAGAAGATCATACTACTTTTTGTAATACTCCCATAAGTTTAACTGCAGGATTAGCATCTATTAAAGTAATTGAAAAAGCAAATTATGGTGAGAATTGCGAAGAAAGAGGTAAACAAATTACCAAAAGATTAAAAGAATTGCAAGAAAAATATGAAGTAATTGGAGATATAAGAGGGCCAGGTCTGTTTATTGGTATAGAAATAGTAAAAAGTCAAACTAGTAGAGAACCATATAGTGAATTGATGATGGAAATGATTGCTGAAGGTATAAGACAGAATATATTTTTTGGTCCAAGTATGCCTTACTTAACCGGAACTGGCAAAATACTGATGCAGAACTTGATAAAAATAAAACCTCCATTAATAATTTCTGAAGATGATGCGGATTTCATATGTGATAAATTTGAAACAGTATTAAAAGAGGCAAAAAAAAATATAAATTAACAATAATCTCCTTTTTCTTTTATTGATTAATCATTAATTTAAACATCAATGAATATAGCTGGCTTAAATGGGATTGCTTTTGCTGCCTTGTTTTTTGGATCAAATTCAGAGTTGATAATAATTGAAAAGCCAACTTTCTTTTCAATATAATTTTTATAATCCAATAATAATTGTATTTCTTCATTCTGAGGAATCTTTGTATTGTAGTTCCCTGATCTAATTTGATTTTTAACAAAAGGAATTAGTTCCTTATTCTTAATCATTTCCTGATTATTTTTTAATACCTTAAGTGTAGTATCGAAATCACCTTGTTTTGAGAGTATAATTTCTCTCACTACTTTTTTCCAATTTGGAGCAGTATATAAAAATATGCTATCAAAATCCTTAGATCTTACAATCTTAAGAATATTTTGTATATCTTCTATAACTTGTGAAATATAATCAAATTCGATTTCTAATTGTTCATTGATATATTCCTGATGCCAATCACTCCAAATACTTGTAGAAATGTAATTATTATTACCAGCAATATTCCATAGCTCTTCTGTTAAATGCGGTATTGTTGGAGAAAGCAATTTTAACCAATCTTGGGCGATCAATTTGAATAGTATAAAGAATTCTTTATCAGATTCTGAAAATTTCTTATAATCTTGTATTAAATTGAATATTTCATAAAACGAAGTCTGTAAGTATTTCCTTAAATTAAAATTTTCAAGTTGCTTTTCTGATTCACTAAAAAGTCTAACAATTTTAGATAAAACAACTTTTGAATAATTTGATTGTAAATTCTCTGAACCAAATTCTAATGTATTTAATTTTTCAAGATTTCTAACCATAAATGTATAGAACTGAGTTATATGTTTTTCCACACTTCTAATTTGATTTTCTCTAAAATCCATATAGATTCCTAAATCCGCACCATGAGAAATGTAAAACCTAAATAAATCCGCAGAATATTTTTTATTTATTTCAGCTATGGAAATTACATTTCCCTTTGATTTTCCCATTTTCTGCCCTTCTATAATAAGTGGTTCTATCAAGGTAATAGTTTTTGGCCATAGTTTTTCAGGAAATATCGCAACATGATGAAAAATATAAAAACTTAAATGATTTGAAATATGCATTATAGCGGTGTGTCTATGATCAACAGGATACCAATAATGAAATTCGGCTACCATTGCTTTCAATAGTTGTTCTCCAATTTTAGTTTTCTTGGATATTATTTTTGAATCACCATGGTTTAAAAAAATTAAATCGAAAATTTCGGGAATTAGTTGTTCTGGTTGAATATTATTACTTTTTAATAGATGAGCGACTGTGTAAAAACTCATATATATTGTAGAATCACTCAATGATTCGACGATCCAATCTTTATCAAATGGTAAAGTTGTTCCTAGTCCTCTTTTACGAGCACAAGGTCTTTTTTCCAGCCAATGAAAAGAATTAATAAAGTTTTGGCGATATTTTTTTGGTTCGATTGTCATATTATCTAGGCATTTAAATGCAAGTTCCTTCCAATTAGACGCGTTAAAGTTTAGAAACCATTGATCCTTCAAAATAGAGACTTCAATCCTTTCCCCACATCTACAATGTAAATCTTTAGTAATAGGTAAAAAAAGTTTATCAGCATCATCATGATCAATTAAATCCTTAACTACTTGAGTTACTGCCTCAATAACGCTTAGACCCTCATATTTTCCGCAATAACTATTTAATATGCCATTATAGTATTCATCTTTATAATTTTCAGAAGTTGCTTTATCTAGTTCCTCTTTATCAAGCTGAGTTTTAACTCCATACCTCTCACAATATATCTTCGCAGGGAAATCAGTAAACCCTTCCATATTGATTATTTTAATTGGTTTTATATTTATAATCTGAGTTTTATTAAGTCGGAACGTCTCAATTATTTGTTCATTATGTTGTAGTTCGATTAAAGCAATATAGTCATAAGGAGCATGTGCTGGAACGGAATATACTACTCCTGTAGCTATGTTAGCATCCACAAATTTGCCTGGGAGAATAAAGATTTCCCTTCCTCCATTAAGGGTTTTTACCATTCTGCCAATAAGTTCGCTTCCCTTTAGCTTTTCAAGAATATTAACATTTTTATTTTGATTATTCAGCAATTCTACTGCATGTTCTGAGATAATCCATTTTTCTCCGTTCACTTGAGCATATACATAAGTACTATTTGGATTAACCCAGATATTAGTTACCCCATAAATTGTTTCCGGTCTTAATGTTGAGGCCACAAGATAGCCATCATCGAAAGGAAATTTTATTAAAATAAACTCATTAATTCCTAAATCAAGTTCATCCCCACTTGCAATATCATCCTCCCCCACAGCATTATTACAGCGTGGACAAAAAAGAATAGGATATTCTCCTTTCTCAATATATCCTTTTTCCTTAAATTTTTGAAATTGCCACTCGATTAATTTATTATATATTGGGTCACCTGAAGTAAATTCTCTTCGCCAATCGAGACTCATACCAATTGCTTTCATATCGCATTTAATCACATTTGAAAAGTATTTAACAATATTCCAGGGTTCTTTAAAGGATTTAACGATTTCATCAACAGTTTTATCATCTTGAGTATGTAATTCAACATATTCTTTCATTCTCGTTATCATGCTCTCCTCTTCTCTTTCAATAGAAGATGAGATAGCTAAAACGGGTGTACCTGTTATATGGAAAGCCATAGGATATAAAACATTGTATCCCTTTGCTCTGTAATACCTTGCAAAGATATCTCCATTTACATAACTCCTTCCATGACCGATATGAGATGGGCCAGAAGCATAAGGATAGGGTGAGGTTATGAACTTTTTCTCAACATTTTTATTTGGATTTGCTTCAAAAATTTTAGCTTCTTCCCAAATCTTTTGCCATTTCTTTTCAATTTCTCGAGGTTTATAATCCATTTTTGTTTACTTCCGTTATCTTAAGGACATTTTTGCCTTTTTATTTCGGAAAGAACCCACACTTAACTTATTTCACCACGCTTGCGAAAGAATCCAAGCAATTTTTAAAAGGAATAGTTAAGTTGGATTCTATTCGCTTACAATAATAATAATAACACTGCCAATAAATCTCCCAAGAGGAAATTCTTACATATTACTTGCTTATATGCAGTGTTAATAATCATCATTAAATAAAACAAATACAAACAACTATAAATATTTTATTCAGAGGTTTTTAATTACTTTATAGAGAAATATTAATTTGGATTAATTTTAAAATATTGAATAGAACCTAAACCAAAGTCAAAATCACCTTTTTGATAAGGTATAATTTTAATTAAAGGTTGAAAATTCGCTAAAAAAAGAGAAATTCCGCGTATGATATAATTGTTAAGCAACATTTTAATTGGAAAAAATTGCACTAATCCATAATTTCCACGAACTTCCATTAATTTTCCGATTTCTACATTAAGGAACTTAATAATTTTAATATTCTTTGCATCGATACCAGTATAAAAGTGAATTATACCATTTTTATATTGGGGAATGCCTCCATCGATGATATAATTAATATTTCCAGAGTTACCTCTTACGCCATAAATAGGTTCCATATAATGATATAAATCTATAGGAAATCGACAGAGAATGAATTCTTCACAAACATATTCTATGTTAATTGGAATTTGCTCATAATTATTCATTTGTTGAGATATGTTTTTAGTTCGCTCTCTTTTAATGTTCAAATCAAAATTGTACCCCCCTTTTGCTCTTAAAGCTTCATCTGGTCTTTTTAACTCCAGATGTATATGTGGACTAGACCAAGGAGCAAAGTAACCGTTCCTTATGGTTTCTCCTAAAAGATCTCCCACTTCTAGTTTTTTTCCTACATATAAATACGGTTTAATATGAAGAATCTTAAATACTGTGTTTTTATCATCGGGATTTTGTATTATCGTGAGATATTCCTTATCGATCCCACCCTTGAATCTGGGTCTTGGAGCTTGCAATTCCTTGATCTGTAATACCTTACCTGAAATAGGACTTGATACTTGGTAATTATCAATTGTAATTTGATCATAGATATCAATAGCTACAGCCTTTTGATGAGCATAATAAGGTGAAGTTCCAATACTAAAATGACTACTTGAAGGTATTGAAACCTTCATAAGCTCGGTGTCTACAACTGAGTAGTACTTAGTGTTCCTTTTTTTAAATTCGTTCATTGATTTTATGTTTTTAAGTTAAAGGATTTTAATTAAATAGAATCAAAGATTTCTTTGGTATAAAATGAATTGAATTATAATACATTTATCAAAATAAGTATGAGATGTTAAAAAATGGCTAATATGTATGAGCAAATCGCAAAAAAAATGGGAACGCCTTGGTCAAATGAGATGGAAAAGATTCTAACGACTCTTTACACACCCGAGGAAGCTGAAATACTCTTAGTGTTTAACGGTCCATATTTAGATCGTTTCACAGCACAGAAAATAGCAAAAAAGGTCAAGCAACCTAATGATAAGATAGAACCCATACTAAAGGAAATGAGTCGAACTCAAAGATTATTTTCAGCCAAAAAAGATGGTGAAACATTCTATTCTATGTTTCCTTTAATTCCAGGTCTTTTTGAATTATACTTTTCCAACTATAAACGAGCTTCAGAAGAAGAGGAAGATGTTTTAAAGTTGTTTACTGAAGAATATGAAAAATATTATAATAAAGGTTATGTAGTTAACTCTTTAAGTTCTTCTTATCCGTTCATGAGAGTGTTTGTGGAGCAGGAATTAATAGATGAAACGATTAGTGGGAGGGAAAGTAAAATCTTAGAAATTAACGAAGAAGTCGAAGTTATAAAGAATAGAATTTTACCTTTTGAGGAAGTGAGGAATTTAGTAGAGAAGTCACGTAGGATTTCAGTTATGGATTGTGCTTGCAGAACCCATATGAAGATATATAACAAAGGTATTCCTGTAAATGATTATCCTATAAATGTATGTATGAATTTTAACACTTTTGCGGATTACTGTATAGAGCAGGGTTTCGGAAGAGAATTAACCAAGGAGGGAGCACTTAAAACCTTGGCAGCAGCAGCCAAAGCAGGGTTAGTTCACACAACGCAAAACGTAACCGAAAAAATCTCGTTCATATGCAATTGTGATCGTGATTGTTGTATTATGCTACGGGGTATTCGACAGTTTAATAATCCAAATATGGTTGCGAATTCTAATTTTCAACCAGAATATGAGAAAGAAAACTGTATCTTTTGCTTAAAATGTACGGAAATCTGTCCAATGCAGGTGATTAAACTTATTGATGAAGATAGCGAAGATCAACGTATCTCAATTAATATCGATAGATGTATTGGCTGTGGTGTCTGTGCTTTCAACTGCCCTGAAGGAGCATTATCAATGATAAAAAAGTTTGATAAAATCCCTGTAGAAAATATGATTGATGCTTTAACTAAAACTATAAACGGAAGGATAAAGTAAACTTTAACTGGTATTTTATTTTTCTATTTTTCTAATAATTTAAAGGATATTGGCCATATTTCTTAGCTGTTGATATCATAACTAACACATTCTCAAGTTTACATGAATTAGTAATGTCCGTACAGGCACTCATAATATAACCACCTCCATTTCCCGCATCTCTAATACATTCTTTTACTTTATGGCGAACCTCATCTTCAGTACCATAAGGAAGTAATTGAGATACATCAATATTGCCAATTAGACATAATTTATCTCCATAAGTTTCTTTCAAATGCTTTAAATCCATACCTGCCATTGGTTCTAAAGATTCCACACCATGGAATCCCGCTTCAATTAATCCATCAAAATAAGGTTCAGTGAATCCATCTGAATGGAATATGACATATTTTCCTGCTTTCCGAATTTCATTAATAATTTTCTTATATGCAGGAACAATTAGTTCTCTATGGTATTTTGGATTTATCATGGTGGTATTCTTTAAGGCGGTATCATCACAGAGAAAAAACACATCAAAATCTGTTTCAGCCCAGAGTTTAGCACCATTAACACCAATTTTAGTTCGAAGATCAATATATCTTTTGATTTTACTTTTGTTTTTTCTTAT
>RDOE01000138.1 GCA_011364975.1 Promethearchaeota archaeon
TAATAGTTATTGGAGCTCTTTTAGGTAATTCAATCATTGTTCTAATAGGTATTCGCAAAAAGGTAAGGACGTAAATTAAATTTATAAATTTTATTTTTTTTTTCTCTAATTCAATGCGAATCATCTTAATTTTAATTGTTAATATGGTAATTTATTAGAAGAAGATAGAAAAAAATTCATAAATTCAATTAAAATAAAACTACCAGATAATCTGATTAATTAAAGAATGAAATTTCTGAATTAACTTATAAAAAAGGAGGAAAAAGTTTAGATAATTGGCTTCTCGAATAACCACACCTAAACCTATATTCCTCCTATCAATATTATATTTTTTTCTTTATAATTCTTTTTCTAATCTTTAATATCCTTTTGATAAAAGCCTTAAGGAAAACCACTTTTTCAAAATTAAAAAATAGAATTTGATCTTATGAAAGTTATTATTATTGGATCTGGATTATCTGGGCTTACAGCTGGAGCATTAATGGCCAAACAGGGCCACGAAGTGAAGGTTTTTGAACAATATGAAAGTATAGGAGGAGTCACTGCCACAATTGAGAAAGATGGATATCGTTGGGATTGGGGACAAATGTTAGTTCCTGATCTAAGCGAAGGAGAACCGGGAAGAAATATTCTTAAGCGCTTAGGAATCTCAGAAAAAGTTAAAACTGTAAAATCTTATCGAGAAAATTATTTTCCAGATTTTAGAATTAGCAAGCCTGAAGAGTTCCAAGGTATTTATTGGAGGAGGGAGTATTTTAAGAAATTGTTCCCTGAAGATTCTAATGGATTAGACAAATATTATAAAATTTATGATCGAATTCATGATATTGCGTCTTTATTTAATAAAAAAGGATTTCTTTCCAGACTAAAATTAATGTTTGCCTTTCTCCCTATCATGAGAAAGAAAGCGTGGAGTGCTCAGCAGTTAATGGATTATTGTTTTTCGAATAAAAAGTTACAAGCAGTATTTACCGCTATTTTAGCAGATTATGTTGCCTCTCCAAAGGTCTTTCCAGGGCTTATTATTCCTACTATTAACGCAGAATCACAATATGATGAAAGAGTTCCACTTGATTATGGAAATCATCAGCATAGACAATCCTGGTCCTTTGTAATCAATGGTTTAATTGAAATCGTAAACGCTCTCGAAGGGATTGTTAAAGATAATGATGGTGTTATTGTATTGAATACAGCAATAAAAAAACTAAAAATTGAACATGGAAAAGTAAAAGGAGTAATTACTTCAAAGAACGAAGAATTTAACGCAGATGTTGTAATTGCTAGTGGTGGAGCAAGAGAACTATTTTTAAATCTTGTAGGTAAAAACAATATTTCGGAAGAATTTATCCAAATGTACATTGATCCATTATTTACCACAGAATCGGTTTTTATGATTCATTTGGGGGTTGATTATGATCCCTCCATCCATCAGAATGGCGCTGCATTATGTTATTACTACTTTACCTACGATATCGATGAAGCGATTGAGGAA
Organism: Promethearchaeota archaeon; assembly: GCA_011364975.1. Classification (GTDB taxonomy): domain Archaea; phylum Asgardarchaeota; class Lokiarchaeia; order Sigyniarchaeales; family SOKP01; genus SOKP01. Next base: position 1,493 of record RDOE01000138.1, read on the forward strand.
TGCCAAAAAGGAATATATCATGAAGGAAATGATGGACTTCTTGTCTATATTCCCTCCATCCACTCACCAGAAATGGCGCCTTCAGGGCATCACGCCGTGACTGTTTATACAATAGCTCCCAATCATCCTGTGAATGGTACCTGGGAGGATGATAAGGAACGATGGGCTCAAAAATTATTAGATTTAGCAGAAAAGTTTATCCCTGGTTTAAGAGAACACGAAAAAGTGCGCATTATTTTAACACCGGAAGATTTTCGAAATAGATCATATCTTAAACACCATGCTTTTGGAGGAACTGTACCTCATATTAAAATAGCACCGCCTCCCCATAAAACCCCAATCGAGGGCTTATGGTTTATAGGTGCTCAATCACAAACATACGGAGGAGTTATAGGAGCTTTAACTGGTGCTGAAAATGTGGTAGATATGATTCTTAAAGAATCAGAAACTGGGACAACAACCATGACTTTCAAAAAATTTTCTAAATAATAAAAAATGATTAGAATCACATACTTTACTCATGGAACCTCAATTCATAACGAAAAGGGGCTAGCAGCGGGATGGTTACCCAGTGAATTATCTCAAATTGGAATAAATCAATCCATAGAACTTGGAAAAATAGTTTCCAAACTTAAATTTGATGCGGTCTTCTGTTCCGATTTAAAAAGAGCAATAGACACCGCGAAACTCGCATTTAAAGATAAGTACCAAATAATTCCCGATCGAAGATTAAGAGAAATCAATTTCGGTGAATTTACAAACAAACCTATTAAGAGTTTTAGATCAGAAATGATTAAGTATATTCAAAAGCCCTTCCCAAATGGAGAATCTTATTTAGATGTCGAAAAACGGATAAAAAATTTACTTTCTTTTTTCAAACACGAATACTCCGGTAAATACCTCGGAATTATTGCACATCAAGCCCCTCAGTTAGCTATTGAAGTATTATTAAAAGGTAAAACTTGGCAGCGTGCAATAGTAGATGATTGGAGAATAAATGGTAATTGGCAACCAGGATGGGAATATTTCATTAAAGATTAAAAACTAAATTTTAAAGTTAAATTTTAGATCCCGAACATATCATCAAATGTATCATCCTCTTCTGCTTCTTCTGACCGAATTTCGTAAAATTTCTCTTCTTCTTCTTTACTTTTCTTCTTAAGTACTCTACGTTCTTTGATTTTAAGGTTCTTATCATATCGTTTAGTATAAATTTTCTCATATTCCTTTCTTAGCTCCTCCACATCTTTGACTTGCCCAATTCTATCCTTTAATCCATCTTCAAAAAATACATTTTTTTTGAATTTTTTTGCAGGAACTCCCACATATATATACCCCTCTTCTAATTCTTGCTCAACGGTGGTTACCGAATTCGCAGCTACTATGCATTTATTTCCAATTCTTGCGCCGGGCATTATAGTTACATGAGATCCTATCCTTACATCGTCCCCTATAACTGTTCTTTTGATAATTAATAAATTACCAATAATTACACTTGATTGAATAATCGCACCTTGACCAACAACCACATTTTTACCAAAGTTTATGAATTCTGTATCTACCCAACCTTCAAAGAGAGAATTTCCTAGCTTTGTTTTAACTCCAAATATCTTAAAGCAAATAGTATCTAAAAAAGGGAAGGGAAACCTATGTGAAAGCCAAAATGGCCATTTCTTTATAACATTTCTTATGCACCAGTATCTATAGGCTTTATCTTTTGGATGTCTTAAAAAAATACCTTCCCGAGGCCTATAAATTAAATTGACAATTGAAATTAGAAGCTTAGCGAAGAAGATTGCTGAAAATACTAAAGAAACATAAAAGGGAATAAAAAACAAGGGTAAATAAATATAAAAAAAGATAGGTCTCCCTGGATTCCAAAAAACTTGCCAAAACCACCAAAATTCTAAAAAGATTGGGATAAAACTCACCCATATTTCTCCAATATAATACAAAATATGTCTTCTTTTAGCTAAAATAGTGGGTAAGAAAGGACCAATTCTCATTGTGTTTGGAATGGACATCTTTGCTTTACTCCTCCTCTCCCGTTTTAATTAATTTTTTTTTATCTTCATCGATATTAACTTCATGGATATCTTCAGATTTGGTACCCTCATCCACTTGCCTTCTAATAATAATATCCCTTCTCTCCTCAGCATATTTATTTTTCTTAAGCTTTATCGCAGGAATACCAAGATATATCCATGAGTCATCTAAGATTTGATTATAGGTAGTAGTTGAGAGCGCTCCAATTACAGAATCATGTCCAATAATTGTTCCTGGAGCGATAGTGGTATGTCCACCAACCATCACATAATCATCAAATATAACCCTTTTGATGATTAAATATTTTCCGACTACCATTGAACACATCAATGTTGCGCCTTGTCCTACCAATACCTTACGCCCGAAGCTCATGAATTCTCCATCACACCACGCATCATTCATGTGACTTGAAAAATCCATTTTAACACCAAACCATTTGAATGCTCGGAGCAACCAAAGCGCTATTTTCTTCAATTCTGTTCTTAACATCCAAAATTCGTAATCTCTATCCCTTATTTCAGCAATGAAGATTCCTTCTTTCGGTTTATGGAGAAGATTTATAAATATCAATAATAATTTACTAAAAAGTAGAACACCAAGGATGAAAATGTATAACATAGTTATTATAGCGATTGGAAGATATAGAACGGCTCCCAACCAATTTCCTTCCTTAGTATATTCATACCAAAAAATAGCCACCATTAATCCGGATAACCAAAAAATTGGAAGATAAACGGCTAAAAATTTAATATTAACTCTACTTATTGCACTGGATGTAGTAAAATCTAAAGCTAAATCCTCATCTGATAGTTCATTTACCGCTCTTTTCTCTTCAATTTGGTTGGAAACTTCTTCCTTTGAATTATTTTTGTCAGACTGAATTTTTTTTCCAGATTTATCTTTCTCCTTTTTCTTTTCTTTTAATTTTTCAATGTATAGTGATATATTTTTATTTTTATCCAAATCCTCCTCAGTAAGACCTAAATAACTCATTATCTTCTTTTTAAAGATTTTACGCATGGGAATGCCATAATAATAATTCCCTTCTCCTTTAACACTGCTAAAGGGACTTATAGAAGCATAAGGCAGTAAGTATGAATCTTCTTTTATATCTGATCCAGGACCAATATTGTTCATTGCTGCCATAGTTACATTATCACCCACCTTAATTTCGAAGTATTGAATGTTTCCAAAAATGCCTTGTACTAGATGGCTTGCTAAGGTGTTATTCACTCCAATATAACAATTTTTTCCTACATCAACAAACTTATCGGAACCAACAGATTCCTCTATCGTCGTGCCCTTACCAATTTTAGAAGATCCTACAAAGTTAAAAAACCAACGCGACAACCAAGGGAACATCCCTTTAGTAAAAGTATTTTTACCATATTTTAACATGAAACTTCTCAAGTGATAATAATTAGCTGCGCGCGATCTAACATTTCGAGGGATAATTCCATTTTTAGATGGTGAAATTCTTTCAGATATTCTCCACAAGATGCGTGTGATAATTCCTAACATTGTTAATCTAACAAGATACGCTCCTATTATAAGTAATGGCATTGATAATAATGCTAAGAGAGAGTTTAGATTTAGGAAAATATCAACAAAATTGCTAATATCTAAAAAATTTGGTATAAAATACTGAATAAAATATCCTAAAATAATGAAGCCGGGGAGTATCCAAGAGGTATAATAGACTGTAAAAAATAGTATCAAATACCAATGAAATTGGAGATTTATCTCTTCTTTAATTACTTCTCCCTCTGATCCATCAGGTTTAATTAAATCGGATATTTCAGTTTCTTTAGACATTTTTAGATTTCTGATTCAGTTTTAAAGAATCTTAAGATTAAAACTAATTAAAATCTAACGGATTTAAAAGTGTCGACATTTTTTTAGAAATTATATAAGTAATGGATAAAATTCAAGGAAAAAAGTAATGAATCTTTGCGAAGATTGTGCCCTATGTTGTATGGATACTGAAATGCCCTTATCTGATAAAGATATTGCTCTAATTCTAACTTTTCTTAAATCGGAGATTAAAGAGGAAGATTTTATAGAGTACAAATCTGAAGGGTTAAGACAATTAAAGAATAAAGAGGGATGCTGTTTTTTTTTAGATATTAAACAAAAAATGTGTAAAATTTATGACTTTCGCCCTACAGGTTGTAGGTTTTATCCTATTGTTTTTGATATTGAAAATAGAAAATGTATTTATGATAAAGATTGTCCACGAACTAAGCTTTTTCACTTACCTAATAAGGCTTACAATACGCTGTGTAATCAAATTAAGAAGTTTCTTATGAATGAATTAGATGTTCCAATTTGAAATTCTCTTAGACCTCTATGACTGTTTTTATGTTATCATGGTCTTTATTATAGGATGCGAAGGCAAGGTTAACTTCTTTTAATGGAAAAATATTTGATATCATGCTTTTCACCTTTATATTCCCTATTTTTAAACCTTCTATTGCTTTCTGAAAAGGGCCACATCTACTTGTATATAACGTTATCTCCCTAACTACTAATTCAGTTAAGTTAATCGGAACGGCTATACCATGAGTACTTTTTATATGGAGCTTTCCTCGGGTTTTACAAGATGATATTAAGTCGGCTATTACTCTAGGGTTTCCTGACGTATCTATCACAATATCGGCTCCAATACCATTTGTATAATCTTTAATCTCATTTACAATGTTTTTTTCTTTCATTCTATTTATTAATCTAGCTGCGCCAAATTCTTTTGCTAGGGATAATTTTTTTTCAGACCCGTCAATAGCAACGACAGTTAAACCATACTCTAATGCAACTTGTACTAGTAATAGTCCTAATTTCCCTAATCCAAAAATAACGGTAATTTTATCGTCTTCAACAAGTTTCATCATCTCAAAAGTTTGATAAGCAGCAGCTAAGGGTTCTATAAAGGTTGCCTCATTAAAAGTGAGGTTATCTGGAATCTTATGGATTAGATAAGAATCGACTGCAATATATTCCGCTATAGCCCCATCAATGTCAATTCCTATAGCTTTTCGTGAAATACATTGAGTGTATTGTTTTTTATTACAATAATAGCAATTAAAGTCTACGTTACTATTAATTTCAGAAGTAACTCTTTTTCCTTTCCAATAATTATCAATATTTTTCCCTACATTAATTATTTGGCCAGCAAATTCATGCCCTAATATTATTGGAATAGGTGTTTGTAATGAACCACTTACTATTGCTAAATCTGTGCCACATATTCCAACGGCTTTAACTTTTATCAGAACCTGGTCGTCATTTATTTCGGGGGTTTGAACCTCTTTAAGCTCTATTTTATTTCCATCAAATACTGCGGCTTTCATTACCTAAATACTCGAAAATTAAATAAAACATATTTTATAAAAAATATAAAGATAAATAATCATAAAAATTCTGTTCTAACCACCAATTAAAAATAAACTCCAATTTATCCCATTTTTTAAAAAATAATGAGAACTAATATTAATTATCTTAACTAGTTTTTATTTGTAGATCCAAGACTAAAGTTTTTCTTATGTTTTGTTGGACCTACCAATTTGTATTAGAATTTAATCTTTATTATTTATGGTGTTATTATGAATAATAAATTACTCGCTTTAGAGATTTTGGGAGCGGTATTTGTAATCGTAATTGGTGCTATCTTTCATTTTATTTTTGAGTGGTCCAATCAATGGTTACCTCTTGGAGCAATAGCTCCTGTGAATGAAAGTGTCTGGGA
>RDOE01000139.1 GCA_011364975.1 Promethearchaeota archaeon
CGTCATTCAATGAATATAGCTATTATTTTGTTCAAATTAATGATGTAATATTTAGAGATTTTGAAATTTGGAGATTATTTACGGCAATGTTTATCCATGGAGATTTAATACATCTCTTTTCTAACATGTTTGGATTATTTTTATTTGGTGTTTTTGTGGAATCATTTTTTTCTAGAAAAGATTTTCTCCTAATTTACTTTGTTTCCGGATTATTAGGAAATATTTTTTCACTTTTTCTTTTACCTTCATATATTATTAGTTTTGGTGCTTCGGGAGCAGTATTTGGATTAATTGGTGCTAGCTTGATAATAGTAATTAAAGAACGCTATACTCCTTTAATCTTTATAAGCTTAGTTTATGTATTGTATTTCCTAGTATCCTCATTTACACCCGGTATTAATTACTTTGCGCACATTTTTGGATTAATTGGTGGTTTATTATTAGGTTATTTCTTTCAAAAAGCTAATTTGAAGCAAATTAGTTATTAAATTATTATAATCAGAATCAAATTTCTTACGTTTTTTTACTTCTTTTGATTTTTATCATTTCTTCAATAGAAAAATCTTTAGGGCATAGATTACCTAATGGACAAATTTCACATTTAGGATTAATTGGAAGACATATCTCTTGACCAAATCTTACAAATAGTCTGTTTACTCTAATCCATTGATTTTGTGGTAACTTTTTCTTTAATTCTTCTTCAGTTTCTTCAGGTTTAGTTGTTTTCGCCCAACCTAATCTATTAGAAATTCTATTAACATGCACATCGACTGGTATTGCTGGTTTCTTAAAAGCATAGACTAAAACACAATTTGCGGTTTTTGCTCCTACGCCAGGTAACGATTCTAAACTTTTAAAATCATCTGGAACTTTTCCTTTATATTTTTGATCTATAATTTTTGATACTTCTTTAATTCGAGAAGCCTTTACTTTATAAAATCCTGCTTTGTATACCAATTTTTCTAAATCTTCGACCTTTGCATTCGCAATCTCTTTTGGAGTATGATAATTTGAGAATAGCTTAATTGTAGCTTCCCTTGTATTATTGTCTTTCGTTCTAGCGGAAAGAATTGTAGATATTAAGATTTTGAAAGGATCCTGATCTTCCTGTGCAAGTTCATCAAGATGAGCATCTCCCTCAATTGTTTCTTCAATTATATCAAAAAATTTCGAATAATCCATTATATTTATCAGTCCAATTTTTCAAATAAATATAATTTCCGTTTAATAATTTGATCCTTTCTTGCATCAATTAGAGCTCTTACTTGCTCTTTACGAAATTGAAGTCTGATATTTGATTTATTTACTATTCGTTCGATATCCATTAAAGGGATTAAAATGAAGCCATTATTTTTAGCAATTAATTCGATATTGAGTTGAAGGTCTCCACCATCTACAGTACTAATGATTGGAGCGATAATACATAACCGCTTCTTTGATTTTAATAATTTATAACATTCTCTAAAGGTTGCCTCATACAAAGGTTTTAATATTTTCTCAAATAGGTCATTAACTTCTGAATAATAAGGTTTTTCTGTAAAAAACGGTCCTAATTCGGGTTCGGTACAAATTCCATCAAAAAAGCTTTCGTTAAATACCGTACTCACCTTGTCTATTGCAATAGTTTTAAAATGATCTTCTAAAAATAAAGGGACCTTCTCTTCTAATTCATTATACAACCAATTTACATTTCTCATTGTATTTTGAACTTTTTCTTCATCTATATCGGTACCAAAAACGCGAAAATCTTCGACTATTGCAAATAACAAAAATGTACCATTTCCCACAAAAGGATCTAAAATTGAACACTTTTCTCTTTTTTCAAATAAATTTAAAAAATTCAACATTATAATCGCTAGCTTTGGAGAAATACTACTTTTAAATTCTTTAAATGGTCTTTCTTCGTCAATTTTTTTCTTGAAGTTAGGATCGTCTGCAGTAAAAGTTCTTGCGATATAGACTCCTTCTTCTGTAAATCCAAAAATGATTTCAGCCCGATCCTCGTTAAATAATCCATAGGTTATAAGATGGTGGGGAAAAATAGGATTTAAATGGCCTGATTTAATGTATTTATCCGGATATTTATAATAGGATACTTTCTTACCTCCTTTTTCCTTTATTAAATGAGAAATTTCTTTATTCAAGAAGGGAAGAAAATGTTTTATTAATACCTGAGAATAATAATCTTCATCAAATAAGTTGGGGTATATTGATACAGCAAAAAAAATATTTTCATTTTTTACTCTTCGAAAAATCCGTAGAAGATTAGAGCTTAGTGACTCTATTATCTTTTGTCGTATTGATTCAACTTTCTTATAATTATCCACTTTCCATGGAAATGCTTGGTTAATAGTCTGAATATCAATAAAATCATAAATTTCTCCAATCTTTTGAATTCCTCCTAAAATGTATTGAAGTTCCATTAGATTGTTTACATAATGTATCTCGTTATGTAAAGATTCAAATTCAACTATCGCGACATTTGCGGAATAATCGATAATACGTCCTTTAAATTGAGAATTTTTAAGGACATTATCAAGCTCTGCAAGGGATAATTGCCAATTTGAACCTAATACAAATAAGAAACGATTCATAATAAAGAAAAAAACCTATCTTAATTTAAAAAAGTAGCAAGATATTTTTACTTTTAGGTTAACTTTAATCAATTCCTAATACATACTTTATGATTTTAATGATATCACTTTTGCGAGCATTACTCGGGAGTTCAATATTGTTTTGTTTACAGAAACGTTTCAATTGCTTTACTGTCAAAGTATTAATATCATCAGGTAGCTCCGCGATTAATTCTTCATTATCTGAATCATCCTCAAAAGAATCTTCTTCTTCAAACTCAATTGATCGCTCATAAGACTCTCCTGTTATTTCTTCAATAGATTTTATAATTTCTTCAAGATCTTCCTTTTTTCTCTGAGGGATTAACTCAATTACATCCTCTTCCTTTACTTCCTTTTTCTTTTCAACTTTTTCTACTGGGTGTGCTTTTTGCCACTCATCTCTCATAGTCTCTAATTCATTAATGATATCGCTGTAATTATCTTTAAAATATTTTAAACTTACATTTATAATGTTTGAAAAATTATCCCAATTTTTCTCCTTCATGAGAGCTTCTGCCCAGTGGAATAAGTCCTTCTGTAAATCGATTGTAACAACCTTTCCTTGAGACCGGATATCTAATGTTAACCATCGTAAAATATTCGCTATAATAATGTCATTATCAAAAGCGGAAAACCCATACTCACGACCTAAGGAAGAAAATATCGATATTGTACCAAATGCAACAACTTTTCCAGCATAATATTCCGATGCTACAACCAAAGGTATTTTAGGGCTGTCCTCTTCAACCCATTCTTTTCCATCAAAGCGATTTCTCCAGCAATTAATACCCCCGCGGACTAATACTTCAGTTCTAGCTTTACTTTCTTCTTGAGAAATTCCCAATGTTTTAATTGAACAGGAACTGGACAGAACAATTTTTTTTAGATTTTCAGTAATATAATGGGGGTTAAAATTTGAAAAGATAGGTCGTTTTTGCAAATTTACATAACTAACAGAATCAAAAATCTCATCGGTAACAAACTCAAAACCAAATTTTCTTAATAATTCATTGATATTAGTTCTATTAAGATATTCGCCCCCTCTAGCACCAATAACTAATAAGCCTCCCCCATTTTTGACATACTCTTCTAAGATGTCAAGTTCTTTCGGTCTTATATTAATGTTCCTTGGGATTGACATGATTATCATATCATAATCTTTGATTTTATCTAAGGAATAAAATCCCGCTTCAATCTTTCCTAATTTGTATGCTGATGAAAATAGAAATTGAGTAAAATCAGCATAGCTCGAGGCTTCTAAAGTAAGCATATTGTTATGACTATAATCAAACCCAATTGTGATTTCCTTACTCATTATTCAATCACGTATCAATAATAATAATTCAAAAATATAATGATTTCTAATTTTATATATTTTCTATAATTCTTTTTACCTTTTATCCAAATTATTCCAACTTAATCTAGATATAACACTATATAAAATTTCTACTTAATCGAATGAAATTAAGTAGGCACAATAAAAAAAAAGTTAAATTTTAATGATCCAATTACGTTTTGCAAGGAGTATAGCAATGCCTGCCTCAATTAGAATAGGTAGAACACCGATCAATAGCATTGTAATTATAGGGTTGCTAGCAAAGAATTCTCTGCTACTATCCATAAAAAGACCGATTGTAATATCGAAAAGGAATGCAAAAATAAATAGAAATAACATATTTCGGCCCATTTCACTTAAAACAGGAACCTTAAAGCCCAGTTGCTCAAAACTAAAGAAAACAGCGATGAGAAAACCGGAGGCTGCGATCGCTAACAAGGCAAGAGATGTTGTAGCATCATGGTGTTCTGCAGGTTGTACCCAGTCTAAACAATAGAATGCAATAATTGAAATGGTTGCAGCAGGTAGAATTCTTTTTTTAAATCCCACTTTAGGATTTTCAGGATCCAGTTTATACCACTGAGAAAAACAGGTAGCAGCAATTGCTATAGCAGCATGATTAAATGCATTAAATGGGAATAAAATCTCTCCACTCGGTAAAGGACCCTTATAATCGAAAATACCAGTTGCGTATAACCCGGCATGAATAATCATCATAACTACTGCTATAATCATTCGTCTATCTGCATTTTTAGGCATTAAATATGTAAAAAAGTATGCTGCGAAAGTACCTATAGCCAGATTTGCTAAAGTACCATACCATAAAACTTCATCCCAAGGTATATTTCCATCAGATATTAACCCTCCAACAAGGCCATCATCAATGAATGCTAAAGCATATAAAACAGCTACTCTTATTAAACCATGTTTCCACGCAGCTTTAGCTCCCTTCTTCTCTCTCCTACTTGTAAAAGCGATATAACCGACAAACCCTAAAATAAACATGAAGATTTGTTGTCCTATATCAATAATTGTAATAATAGGAGGCCAACCGTTTAAATATTGAAATCCATGGTTTAAAAGAGGTGGACCAATCCACGTATCACCAGACCCAGTTGGATCTCCTGTTAAAGGCCATGTTATTACTGAAATTATCAAAAATATTATTATTAACCCACGAAATTGATCAAGCCACTCATATCGTTTGTGTAAAACTTCTTTTTTTTCGGGTAAAGTCTCTTCACTTTGCTCAGACATGATAAAATCACTCTAACGTTAATATGATTTTTTAACTAAATTAGGTTTAATTATATTTTTTGTTAAATTTAGTTTTAAAAATTTCGTTTTATCAATTTTAATAAAAAATAATTGAGCTACAATCAAGAGGAAACATTATTAAGAGATTAGCTCAAAAAATTATTTATCATTACTTAAGCTAAATAACACGTGATTAATATGAAAAAAAGAGATTTGATTTCTTTAGTTTTCTTTTTATTGTTAATTTTAATAATTACAATGGATAGTGCCCTATTTCTTCCTAACGAAGTTTTAATTGCTGCTGATTTGGGAATATATTTTGATGTGATTGGGATTATTATTGCAGCTTATACGATAACCAATGGCATTTCGATTCTTATTTTTGGCTATTTAACCGATCTTATTGAACGAAAGAAAATTTTGATGCTTGCTGGTTTTTTATGGTCTATAACCGCTATTTTACATCTATTTGTAGAAAATTTTTGGCAGTTAATCCTCGTTAGAATCATTGCAGCAATTGCAGTGAGTGTTACAACCCCTCTTGTAATTTCATATCTCGCTGATGTGGTCAAATCGGATTCTCGTTCCAAATCTTTTGCTTTTTGGGGATTATTATCCACGTTTGGAAGTTTATTTGCCGGGATTGCCGCCTTAGCATTTAATACAATTGATTTTGAAGCTATTAATTTACCCCTCCTACAAAAAATTGATTACATTGCTGCAAATTATCCTAATGTTTTATACACTTGGCGATTGCCTTATTTTTATCTTGGAATTATAGCACTTATATTTACTATCCTCAATTTTATTATCACTAAAGAGCCGAAAAGAGCAGCAAAAGAAAAACAATTGGAAAAGATTATTTCTGATGAAGAAATACGCTATTCTTACAAAATTAAATTTTCAGATTTAAAATTCGTTCTTAAAAGAAAATCAAATTTCTTTTTAATGTTTAACTTTTTTGATGTCATTGCTTCTGGATTGTTAGTTGCATATATTTTTCCATACATTCAACTTGAAATTGGTGTAAATTTTATCGATATTAAAGTTATTATATTATTGTTATTCGTAGGAGTTCTAGGTTTAATTATAGGTCAATTTGGGCTTGCTCATTGGGGAGATAAGAAAGTACAAAAGGGAGACCTTTCTGGTAGAGTGAAAGTGGCAGTAATCTGTTCAATTTTAACATTACCTTTATTACTTTTTGCGTTTGCAATGTCGCCGAACGTGACAAGCTCATCGTTCTTTTTTGGCACTTTAGTGGTTAATGATGCCTTATTCTGGGTTTTATGGATCGTTTATTCGTTATTTATGGGTTTTGGACTTGCATTTACAATGGGTATTGGCCCAAATTGGTATAGTTCTCTAATTGATGTTAATCTAGTTGAAAATCGTGGTACAATGGTTGCAGTAGGGTCTTTTATTGATACTATTGGTCGAGCTTTAGGTGCATTTATAGGGGGTCAAGTGGTAGACTTAACAGGAAGTTTTTCTACTACTATTTTTTGGTCAACTTTGGTATTTGGGATATTTTCTCTCTGTTTTTGGATTCCACTTTTCTTTACCGCTGAGAAAGATTATATAGAAGTTAATGAAATTATGAAAGAAAGGGCTCTAACGTTAAAAAGAGCAAAACTTAGCGAATAATGTCTATTAAACACCAAAATTAAGCCCTTTACATAAAAAATTAATGTGATTTCATTCCACGGACAAATATTTTCACGTGTAGAAGAAAATTTTAAATTAAGAAGCATTAGCAACTAAAATATCAATAACTAAATGATATAATGCTGGACCATAACTTTTAACAAATCTTTTATCTAACAATTCACAATTAAAGTTACTTTTTGCGGCAATTTCATTAAATTCTTCAAAAAGGTTTAGGTAAGTTCCTTTTTCTTCCACTCCTTCATAGTGATAAATGGTCCCTTTATCTTTTGCAACTGTCAATGCTTCTGCTATAT
>RDOE01000140.1 GCA_011364975.1 Promethearchaeota archaeon
TTATATCTAAACCATGATTTAAATATAAATTACTCCTTTTTTGGGATGAATTTTTTGGCTACTACTGGCTTAGATTCCTTTGGAAGTAATTTTCTTAGATACTCTGGAAATGCGGTTGTAATTTGAATATTTGTTTTAAGAACAATATATCTTTCATTTTTATATTTTAACTCTTCAATTACATCATATGTTTTCAAAAATTCTAAAGAAGAATTTAAGTGATCTAATGTTCTTTTTGATACTAATTTAGGTAATTTATCTCTAGAGATTAATCCATTTCTTAATTCAGAAAGTACGTTATACTTTTTTGGATCGGAAACAATTTGGAATAATGTATAGGTATCTTCCTCTAATTCATTTTTAGTTTTCTTTTCATATTGACTAAAATATTCCTGTACTTTAGGGAGTAAAAGATCAATTAATTCTCTTTCTACCTGTTCTGGAGTTTCGTCAATATATTCTATTACACTATCGGGAGGGATTCTTTCTGCATTAACTTCTTTTAATAATAAAACATATTTCTCTACTCTTCCAATTTGATTAATAAAAATAAATTGTTTTTCTTCTAAGGTACCTATCAACTCTCTAAAGTTTAAATCAGGAAAGGTTTTATTATACCACTCTTTTAAACCTTCTTCAGTTATAGGCCCTTTAGATAACTTTTTTAGTGTAAGGAATATAGGTCTTTTATTTAATAGTAATGCTATTTTTTCTTCTTCGCTTTTTTCTCTTGTTTCCTCAAGTGTCGCCCAATACAGTTCTTTTAGCCATAGTTTTATCAATGAATTATTTTTGTAAATTAATTCTTTGTCATCTTCTTCAAAATTATTAATATCGTTTATGTAAAAAGCAGTATAAATTTCTTCATTGGATTGAAGTTTCTCAAAAAATTCTGAGCAAAGAACTAAAACATTTTGTTCTATTTCTGGACTTGTTTGGTGATTGAAAATAATTGAAACCATTAACATTTCCTTATTACCACGTGCCCAGTCTGAATGAATTTCAAAGTAGTAATTCATTGAATTTTTATTTTCAAAAGAATGAGTAAAAAAACCTTCACTTACAGTTTGATCCATAATACTAGCGATTCTTATTGCAAGTTTATTCTCTAAATTACCCTCGGGATAAGAATAGAATACCATTGGCCCGATCTTTCGATGAAAATATGAAATCGCTACAGCGGTTTTCAATTATCCAATCTCCTTAAAGTTATAACAATGTTTCAAAATAGTTGTATCATATGTTAGTTTTACGCTAATTTTATCAATACTAAAAATTATATATTCTTAAAGATAAATAAATTTATCTTGACTAATCATCTATTAACGTTAGATTAAAATATATCGCAAAACTTCAGTATCTCTATAATATATTAAAATCATTTCACTGCTTATAAGTAAGCATGTCTCCAATAAAGTTAGTAGGATTTGATCTAGACGATTGTCTTTTTGATTCTACAGGACTCTCTCAAAGAGCTAGAATTGAAGGTATTGATGCCATGATCAAATTAGGATTAAAAATCGATCGCCAAAAGGCAATTATCCTAATTCAAGAAATTGTAGAAGAATATGGTTCCAATTCGTCAATGCACTATGATTATTTTATTCGGAGATTAAATGAGGTCGAAAAACTCTCAATTTCATCTAATGAACAATACAAATATATAGCAGCAGCAGTAATGGCTTATCATGCTCAAAAGATTACATTTATTAAATTATATGAAGACGTTCGTAATACTTTAGTAAAACTTAAAGAAATTTCAATTAAAACTGCAATCATAACCGATGGAATTCCAATTAAACAATATGAAAAGATTTTGAGGCTTAAATTAGATGAATTAATCGATCTTGTAGTAATTACAGATGAAATTGGAGTTCGAAAACCAAACCCGCAACTTTTTTCATATTTCTTAGAAAGGTTTAAAGTGAAAGGTTATGAAACCATTTATGTAGGGGATAACATCTCTAAAGACATAATTCCAGCTAAGTTGAATAATATTCATGCAGTGTATATTCATCGTGGTGGTAAATACGATAGCAAGAAAAAAGATGTAATCGTCCCAGATGATATTAAACCGGATTATGAGATTTCAAGATTAGATGAACTCTTCAAAATTATCGATGAACTTAATAAAAAATTTTATCTTGGTAAAGTGAAATGATTAAAATCGCTTGTATTCAACCTGAAGTCTTAAATACCATAAAAAGTTGTTATTCTGAAATTGAAAGATTGCTCAAATTATTAATTGAAGAGCAGAATAATTGTGATTTAATATGTTTTCCTGAAAGATGTTTCCCCCTTTATAAAGATATGAATAGTAATTTTCAACAAGAAAGAGGGGAGATTTATAATTTTTTGAAGAACTTGTCGATAGATTATAACATTGCTATAGTATCTGGAGCAATATGGGAAAAAAGAAAAAACTCTAAAATGCCAAAAATAACAAGCTATTACTTTAATGATTTTGGTGATGAAATTGGGAGACAAGATAAAATTCATTTATACTCTTATGAGAGAGAGTTGTTTGAATCCAGTAACGAAATTAATATTTTTCCACTTAAAAATTATCATTTTGCTATATTGATTTGTTTTGATATGGCATTTTTTGAGACTCCCAGAATAGCCGTTAATAATGGGGCAAATTTGCTTATATCCCCCACACAAATCAGATTGGAAGGAATGGAGAATTGGAATATTTATTTAAAAGCGCGGGCTTTAGAAAATAGAATCCCAATAATCGGTTGTAATACTTTTGGAGAGATATTTAATCGTAAATTTATAGGAGAAAGTAAAATTATCTCTTTTATAAAAGATTTCATCTCTCCTTCAAAACTTAAAATAATAGAAGGTCCTTCTTACTCAAGTGGTTTTATATCTGACGAAATCGATTTAGATTTTCCAAATAAGCTAAGAAGGATAAGATTCAACGAAATTGTTAAAACAGACCAAATTAAAATAACGAAAGTTGAAATTCAGAAAAGGCAATAAGAAATCAGCTTTATTTTTAAAATTTATTACATAAATTTACTTCCAATGATCTCTCTCTGGGGGGGTTTAAATACTTAAATCATAATTAAATCATAAAAAATAACAAAATATGATAACTCAAACTAAAGTTAATGAATATTATATTGGGCCAAAAGCCATTTTTGACCAGAATTTTATACCACCTAAAGTACTTTATCGTGAAAAAGAAACCAAATCATTATATTCACTACTTAAAGATGCCTTTTCTGATGGGTTCTCTTTGAACATCTTATATCAAGGTATTCAAGGTATTGGAAAAAAAGTGATAATAAATAAAGTTATTAAAGATCTTTATGAATTTAATTATGAATCCTCTCAAATCCATAAAATAACAATAAATTGCAGTGAAAAAAGCGTTGAAGAAATTATGATTTCTCTTTTATCAGAAATTAATTCATTTCAAAATGTAAATTTTGCCTATAAAACCATTTTAAATTCAAAAATTTCCGATTTATGGAATCTATTCAAACTGAAATGTAAAAAATTTCAAGGAAATTTAATTTTTATATTCAACAATATTGAAGATATCAAACCAGAGTTGTTTAGGAAGTTTCTCCAATATGGAAAAGAGACTAATATTAACTTTATTTCAACGATTAATAAAGTAATTAAACCAACAACATTAGATCTTTTAGCTGAGTTTGATATAAAAAAAAAATTAAATTATTTTTCCTATAAAGAATTATTTGATATATTAAGTCAAAGAGCTAGATTGACCTTTTCACACCAAATTGATAGAAACTTAATAGAATTTATTACGGATTTAATATTTGAGCAGTATGTTCCTGTTCCAGGTAAAGGAATAGATGTGTTAAAAGGATTATACTCTGTTCTCAATCAATCTACTAAACGAGATAACAAAGAAATTATTAGTATTGTCCAAAATCAATTCGACGCTTCTCATCTTATTGATGAATTTAACATCCTCTCATTCTTTTCTGAAGCCGATCTGCTTAACATAATTTTTTTAGATAATCTTTCTAACTTTTTTTTAAGTTCTAATAATTATTATATCACTTCAGATGATTTGATTGATATATACGAAATATCCTGCGAATCCGTAGGTTATGAAAAGAGTACAGAAGAGTTTAGTAGTATAATTACAACATTAACAAATATTGGTATTTTAAACAAATCACAAAGAAGTCTATCCGGTTTAAATCAATACTCTTCAAAATATCCTATAGATTCAAACAATTTTTTCATAACAATTAACCCTACACAATTAAAGGCAATAGCAGATTCAATTTTTAACTAAAAATTTTTTCATCATGATTAAAAAATTGTTAATAATAAATTTCAACAAAAATTAAATAACAATTTCTTATCTTTTTAAATATCGAGTATATAAATAGTTGAATTCATACTTTATTTTTATTAAAGAGATAAATAATTTGTGTGCTAATTTTGACCTATATTAAAAAAATTTCGATGACTGGTTTTAAATCATTTGGGGATAGAACTGTAACAATTAGACTTTCTAGTGGTTTTACTTGCATTGTTGGTCCTAATGGTGCTGGTAAGTCAAATATTATAGATGCCTTAACCTTTGCTTTAGGTAGATTAAGTAAAAAAACTATGAGGGCAAAAAGTTTAGAAGATCTTATATTTGCAGGAGCTAGGGGAAAAAATCCATCAAATAGAGCATCTGTGTCATTATTTTTTGATAACTCAGAAAATATCTTTCCTGGCGGGGGCGATACCTTTGAGATCACACGTACAATCAAGAGAGGTGGGGGTGGAGGATACAAAATGAATGGCAAGAAAGTACAACGCCAGCAAATACTTAGTGCTTTAGCCGCAGCTAATATAGATCCTGATGGAAGTAACCAATTTGTACTTCAAGGTAAAATAGTTGAAATGACCCATATGAATCCAGAAGAAAGGAGAGTATTCATTGAAGAATTGATTGGTCTACAAAAGTATGACGAGATGAAGGATTCTACCATTAAAGAATTGGAAAAAGCGGAACGAGATCTTGGGCAATTTGAGGCAATTTTCAAAGAAGTATCCTCTCAACTAAAAAAAGTTGAAAAAGAAAAAAATGATGCTATCGCTTGGAAGGAATTAGATGAAAAGATTCGTTTATATAATGCCCAATTAATTGCTTTAAACATTTCAAAATTAAGAAAGGAAGAAGATGAGCTTGAAAAGAAAATAGAAGAATCAAATAACCTAATTGAAGAACTTAAAGAAAAAGTGTCTCGACAAGAAGAACAATTAAGTCAAGAATCATTGGTAATGGAAAATATTCAAAAGACCATTCTTGAAAGAGAAAAAGAACGGGAAGGTATAAATGAAAATATTACACAATTAAGAACTCAATTATCTTCTACCCAAACTTCTTTAACTCTTGCTGAAAAATCGATAAACAAATTAAAACAAGAAATTCTGCAACTAGAATCGCTTCAAATGAAACTTGAAGAGGAACAGAGTTTCGATTCGATTATTGATGCTTTAACTTTAGAAATCTCAGATAATGAAAACTCCATCGAATCATACAGAAAGGAAATCGAGAATAGGCAACAGAAACAAGCTGAAATTGATAAAGCTATAAAAACTAATGATGATTTAAAATCAAACAATCAGGCTGAAATTTCTAATGTTAAACAAGCGATATCTTCTAACAAAGCGCAGATTAAGGTTCTTAAGGAAAATATAAAGAAAAATGAAGATAAAAAATTAAAATTAGAAGAAGATCTAACAAAACTCAAAGGAGACTATGAGAGTGTAGAAGAGGCAATTAAAGCAACCAATGCAGAAGCTGGAGCAATTAGAAAGAGAATTGAGGATTATAAAGCTCAAATTGAACAAGAAAATGATAAACAGAGGGATCTAGAGAAATTTATTCTTTCTTTGAGAGAAGAGAAAAATAGATTGAATTCGGAATTATCAAATTTCCAATCCTCTTTATCTTCCCAAACTACAGAAATTAAAATCACTAAAGAGCGTATTGAGGAACTACAAAAAAAGAAGTTGGATTTAGAAAATAAGATTAAGGAATTAAGTAAGGGTAAAAATACTGAAGATGCTTTGAAGGAAATGCTGAAAGAAAAGGATAATATTATAAAACAGATAAGTGAATTAAAAGCAAAAGCCAGAGAAGAGGATTCAGAGTACAGAAAAAATGAACAAAACTTAGATTTATTACTTATGAAACAAGATGCCATGGAGTCTGAAATAAATGATAATAAAATGAAAATCGAAAATACAACTACTAAATTGAAATTAATCAAAAAAGAATTGACAGGTTTAGAACGGGAAAAGAAAGATCTAGAATTAAAAACTATTTCGCTAAATGATAGTTTAACTACACACTCTAAAGAAAATTCTAATCTAAATACCAAAAAAGAAAATATAACTCGTCGTTTGGAAGAACTATCAAGCGAAAGAGAAAATATAACACATAAAATTGAAAGTTCAGAAAAGGAATATGAAAGAAATACGGAAGATGTTACTGGAATTCTCCAAATCTTAAATATGCTAACCCAAAACATAAATATTTCTGTAGAATCCATTAAAACTAACATCCAACAATCCAATGCCGAAGCAATTGAATACTCTGCTGAAGATTTTAGAAAATTCGTACTAGATATTGTCGATATCATGAAAACTATAGAAGGTGTAAGTACTCAAAGTGAAAATCAGCCCGAAATGGTTCAATCCTTAAGCTCAATACTTCAAACTCTGGCATTATTTACTGAAAATGTCGATAGCACTATAGATCAACTCATTCTAAAAGTTAAGGAATCCGCAGACGTTGAAATCCAGCAATCAACTACAAATTTTGATAAATTTGTCCAAGATTTAATGGAAATTCTTGAAAATGTGTATCTATCTTTAAGAAAACTAACCATATCAAAAAGTCAAGAACTATATAAACAATTAGATGAAATCTCGACCAATATGAATTCGCAAAATGACGAGTTAAATGAAATAGAAAAAGAACTAGCTAAAATCAAGATTATTGATGAGCGTGATTCAGAAACCCTTTTAGTAAGTAATAAGAAACTTGAGTCGATTGAGACTAGAATTAATGAAATTAATGAACACGCCCAAAAATATGAAACTGAAATTAACCAAAGAACCAACACTATAACCAGTAAACAAGAACAAGATATTGCACTTGAAATTAAGAACTTAA
>RDOE01000141.1 GCA_011364975.1 Promethearchaeota archaeon
CTTTCTTCTAAAGTTGCAGTTCCTAAGGTTGTAAGAACAGCCCCAGTTTTTTTATTACGGTCAAGCATTTCAAGTAAAGCTTCAGGACCTATTTTATTTGCGATATATGACATGTACTCTCTATTACTCTTGGAATAATATCTTTTCATCGTTTTAGTATCCAATTCTATCTCAAACACCCTGTTCCATAATCCTCGTTCAATATCAATAGGAATTCCCATGAAATTTTCGGTCCAATTACCTATGATTCGATCATCAGGATCAATGTAAAGTGTAATATTTTCAAGTACATGCTTCATAGAGAGAGCTACTCGTATAATTATGGGTAAATTTTGGTCTTCTGTTTCTTTCCACTTCTCTGTGTACAATTTAGCGCGTTCTATAGAGATTATTGGAATATCATCAAGAAATCTTCTTCTTATTCTTTTTATCCGGTCACTAGCATTATCAATTAGTTCCATAATACCAATATGCGATTAAATTTAATTTATTGAATAAAATTAGAGTGAATTAAATTAAATAATTTTGTATCAAGTAATAAGAGGGATAAATCAGTGATTAATTATTACTTGAAAAGATTTAAGTTCAAAAATTTCAACAATTTTATTAATTAGTACCTCTGTTAAATTCCCCATATCTTTATATAATTCGCCTTTACCTATTTTTTCATATTTCGTTTTTGCTAATTTATTATAGGGCATTAAATGAATGGGACCATTGTAGTTTGCATCTCGCAAAAATTCAGCAATCGCATTTATTTCATCCAAATTAATGTTTATAGAAGGGATTAAAGGGATACGTGAAATTATTTTTTCATTTCCAACTTTTGATAAAATTTTTTTAAAATTAGTTAAAATTATTTCATTAGAAACACCTGTAAAATTAAGATGACTATCTGGGTTCATATGTTTTATATCAAATAGAAATAGATCGACGAGATCAATTAATTTTGGGATTAATTCTCCATTAAAGTATCCACAAGTTTCAATCGCAGTATGAATATTATTACTCTTTAATGCGCGTAGTAATTCAAAAAGAAATTCCGCTTGCATTGTTGGTTCACCTCCAGAAATAGTCACCCCTCCCCCTGAATTTTCATAAAAAGGTTTGTCTCGTACAACAATTTCTACTAATTCTTCAATGGTCATATATTTTCCTATTATCTCTCGCACATTATTTGGGCAAGCATTAACACAGCTGCCGCATACAGTACAATGCGCCCTATCTCTAAGTACTTTTCCATCTATGAGTTGGATAGCATTATTAGGGCATACCGATATACATGCTCCGCATCCAACACATTTTTCATAAAAATAGGAAAGCTGAGGTTTCATTTCTTGAGATTCTGGATTTTGACACCAAATGCACTTTAAAGGACATCCTTTAAGAAAAATTGTAGTTCTAATTCCTGGACCATCATATATTGCATAATTTTGGATATCAAATATTATACCTTTCATAAAATACTTTAAATCCTCGTATGTTCAGTTCTGGAAATGATCTCATCTTGAATTTCTTTTCCAAGATCAGTAAAGTATGCCGAATATCCTCCAACTTTAACTATTATATTCCTATAAAGTTCTGGGTTTTGTTGGGCTGCTTTTAACACCTGAGTAGATACAACAGTAGGCTGTAATTGTTCCCCTCCAAGATCAAAATAGGTTTTTATTAATGCAATCCATTTTTTTTTAGCGTCCTCAGTTTTTCCAATTCCAGAGGGATGCATTCGAATATTCACTGCACATCCCATTACATGTTCATAATCAAGGGCTGAAACTGAGCGTAAAACTCCTGTAGGCCCTCTTTCTTCAACATTATATGGATTACAACTTGCAGCGAATGGTTTTCCAGCGAATCTCCCATCGGGAGTAGCTATAGATATTCTCCCATCATAAGTATGAGTAGTCATACTATTTATGAATGGAGCGACAAATCCATTTTTAAATGTTTTGTATTTATAGGTTTCTTCGAATAGGTGTTTCATTACTTTTTTTGCTAATTCATCTGATTCTGGATTTCCATTACCCCATTTTCCTTTCAAATTCATAATCATCTTATGAATTTTTTCATATCCATTTCCGAAGTTATTGTCAATTGCATCTATTAATTCTTTAAAGGTGAATCTCTTTTGCTCGAATATTAATTTTTTAATAGTGAAGAGTGAATCTACTGTATTTGCTATACTAGTCATAAATAAGATGCCCTCACAGTCATAAAGTGCACCACCTAAAGTGATATCTTTTTGCTCTCAAAACAACCCTGCATAAATGCGGAAATATAAGGTGCAGGAAGATATTTAGCATAAAGTTCATCTCTAATTTTCGATGCTTCAACAATTAGTTCAATCATATTATCTCCTTGGGCATAGAACGCGTTTAGAAGTTGATCAAAATTAGTAAATGTATCCGGATCACCGGTTTTAAGTCCTACATCTTTTACTAAGCCAACTAAAGTTTGAGCATCTCCATTTCGTAGTGTCATATCTAAGGTTCGGCATAATAGAAGTGATGAGAATCCTTCACCCCCAGTCTTCCCAGGAGCGCACATATCAACGCAGCCAGTAATAGCATATCCAAGTGCATCTTCTTGGGTAAAACCTCGATTTTTTAATGTTTTAAGGCATATATCATCATTCATTAACGACACACTTGAAACACCGTGATAATGAAGATCAGCGATTTTCAATAATAATTTTTCGGGAGTGTTTTTATGTATTCTTACCGCAAAATTTAGGGATGCTTTTGATCTATCCGCGGCATCTAACATAAGATAAGTAAGTTCGTTTGTTGCATCTTCACCTTTCTCCGTAAGACCACCTAATGTAACAGGTTCAGAACCTTCATATCTTTGGCTAAAGTCACCTGAAGCGTTTGAATAGGGACGCATATTATGGCTCATTATTTTTAAAAATAATTCCTCTAATAATTCACGAGCCTCGTCATCAGTTATTCTTCCATCTTTCTTATCTGTTTTATAAAATGGATAAAACAACTGGTCTAATCTACCAGGGGCATGGACATTAAATGGAAGGGCTAATTCAACCGCAGTTTTCACGGTCCAATATGATTGGACGGCTTCTTTAAATGTTTCTGCTGGGTATAAAGGTACTTTTTCACAAATCTCGGACATTTGAGAAAATGCTGATTTAATTTTAGGATCATCGCATTTTTTAACAAATTCTGCTAATTTTTTAGATAATCCTTTCGCATAGGTTATAATTCCTTCCAGAGCAATATTTATCGATTTTAAAAAGTCAAGTTCTTCCATTGTCATCTTATTTTTATCATAAATAGCTTGGCGAACGTCTTCACGCATTCCTAATAAACCTTTTTTAAGTGGAGTTTCATGATCCAGGATTAAATGGCCCTGCCAAACACCTAAAGCTGCTCCTAAAGAAGTTACCATATCGTTCTGAGCAGTTCCTCGTGGTAAATATTCAATAAATTCTGCAAATTCTCCTTTATATATACCAGCCTCTTTAAACGCCTTTCCCAGCTTATGAGCGATATTTTTTTCTTTCCAAAAAGGTAGTAATTTCTTTAATAGGATGTCTTTATCTTCGTTTTTAATACGATAAGGATTGATTTTTCTTGATTCTAAAGTATCTGAGCCCAGGCTAGGCATTGCAGCTCCAATCTTCTTACTGAATTTCAAGCTTTCTAAAAAACTTCTTATTCCGTCCTTATGCATCTTATATACAGCGAATCTGACATTACTTTTCAATCCAAACGTTTTCATACGTGTTTTATTCAGTTCAATTTCAAAGACATTGTTAAAGAGTCCTCGTTCGATATCAATTGGTATACCGAGGAAATTCTCCGTCCAAGTACCTGCAATGCGATCATCGCCATCGATATAGTGACGCATTTTGTCATATACATTTTTCACTGAAAGAGCGACTCGTATATTAGGAGAGAGATTATCTTTTTCCGTATCTCGCCACTTTTCAGTATAAAATTTAGCACGTTCGATGGAAATGTATGGCTTTTCATCTAAAAATCTACGTCTAAGTCTTTTTATTCGTTCGCTAGCCTCATCTCTTAACGTTATATCTATATCACTAATTACACCGTCATTCTGTTGTACTTTTTCTTTAATATCACTCAAATGTATATTGCACCTAAATACAAATCCTATTTACTCTATGTAATTATATGAAAAGTAAAATAAAAGGTTATAATTTTTATAAAATAAGTATGGTATTATCAATATTTTCTATTATTTATTCCCTTGAGCCTTCAGAAAGCGATTGAAGATATTTTTTTTCTTTTTCTTTATGTAAATCCAAAATAATTTGTTTTTTCTTTAACCATTCAGAGCCATCCAAGGGGTACCAATATAAAGCAACAGCCGAAATAATTAATAAGAGCGCGGGAAGGAGACAAAAGGCAACTAGAATACCCAGTAAACCTGAATCTGATTGTGGTTGATTTATTACAAATCCAAAAGAAGTAATTATTCCCAAAAATGTGGAATTTGCTATGGAAATGGCAGGTTTTGTTACAACCGCATTTACCCCTCCGTAAATTGCTTCTCTACGCTTTCCTGTAATTAATTCATCATAATCTATAACATCTCCCATAAGGACGGGGGTAGTTATAAAAATTCCAATATATCCAAATCCTATAAGAAAGAAGGGTATTGCGGAAATTATTGGATTCGTTCCAAAGAAAAACAAACCTGTGACTCCAGCTGCTAATATAATAAGATTATAGATTCCCGTTTTTTTAGGTTGCCATTTGATAATTTTTTTTAGGTTGATGATAGTACCAGTAATAATTCCCAAAAGAAAGGTAATAATCACATAAATGGGTGTTTGATTCACATATTCAATATAATAAAGCAAGCCCGTGCTTGTAACCTGGGATATTATTTGCATAAAAAACGCGGGAATCATTAAAATCCAAAATGGTTTATTTTTCAATGTTAATTTAATACCTTCAATAAAACCTTCATGGTCTTGTAGCTGAGCAAAAAGATTTTCTTTTATCCCAAAAGATGTTAAAAATAAGACTAAAGAGCCTAAAATCCCAATAACTATAATTATGGGTATAAATAATGGATGTATCCCTTCTTGACCAGTTAAAAGTATAATAGGTAATACTAATCCTAAGATTAAATTAATAAATCCAAAAAAGGTAGTATAGACGCTTAAACTCGCACGTTGTTTTGCTGTAACAGCAATTTCATTTGGTAACGAAAAAAAACATGCTCCAACAATAGTATACATGGTATCCAGAATGAATAGAGCGGCAAGGAAGTTGAAAAATAATCCAATTTGACTATCTAAAGGAGTTATTGGAAACCAGCAAAAAATGAATGCTAGCCCATAAAAAAAAGACCCATATCGAATAAATGGTATCCTTCTTCCTATTCTTGTGCGAGTGTTATCAATAAAATAGGATGCTATCGGGTCATTAATAGTATTCCAAAAGGCAAATATCAACCAGGCGGTCGATATTAAAATTGGATCTGCAGCTAATTTATTTTGATAAAAGAAGGTAAGGTTAGCAAAAACTAAACCGCTCATCAATCCATGAGCGAGCCCCGCAATACTAAAATTCAGTTTAATCTTTATAGGAACGTGTTCTTTAAGAAGTTCTAAATTATTTACCATAACAATAATTTTCTTCGTAAATATTTAAAACTTCTATTTTATTAATTAACAAATAATTTTAATGATGGATATATAAAAAAATCTTATATTTTGAATTAATCGGGTGATATCCAGTGCTTACAGACTATACATTGCAGAATTTTATCCACCTTATTTGAATTGGGGTTGGAATCTCTTTTAAGAATTCTATTAACCATTACATTGCCACATTTGGAACAAATATTCAAATTTTTGGCCTCAACTTTGCGCATTCTACTAGCCATAGCACAGCAAGTATTTTGATAGATCACTAATTAGTGAAAAGTACGTTCTTATTAGTCCTTAACCGGTTATTTTGCATAAAAACACTACTTATAAACCCTTAATAGGTTGAAGCTTAATAAATTTAATTTAAAACAAACATGGAAGAAATTATATTTTTTTTATTATCCAAATGGGACTAGCCCATGCCATATTATTGTGAGATAAGTGGATCCGAGGATAGTAAAATATGAATTTTTCTTTTTTATTATGATGAAATTGATAGATTTCTTCAAAATGATTTGAGTCTAAAAAGTTTGATTCTAAAATCTTTGAATTGACAATCTGAGATATATAAATACTATTATTGCGTATAATTTCAACCTTTTCAATGTTTATAGGACTAATGATTTTAAGTTTAATTGTTCTGTTTTGAAGTGATGTTGGATTATTATCAATATCAATAATATCACCCATAAAGAAATTGTTGATCTCAAATTCGATAATAACTCTTGGCCCTGTAGTTCCATAACATTTACGATTAATTAATGCATCCCATATAGAATTCCTGCTTAATTCTGATGCCCAAACTGCCATTATTCCAGATGTATAGATCCCATTATCTGGATTGAAGGGTCCAGAGGGATATATTCCAAAATGATCGTCGCCACCTGCAGTAAATCCAAGTTTGTAACCTCTCGCTAAAGCATCTTGCACAAAACTTCCCTTTTTTTCAATAATCGGACCTTTTTTTGGAGCAAATTTACCATACCCAAAGAATTTATATCTTGGAGGGATTGGGTTGCCTTTATCGTGCGGATATTCTTGATTTCCCCAAGTAGAATAGATTTCTACTAATTTTTCAATTGAATTATCAAAATGATCCCAATTCCTATATCCAGGTCGTAAAGCCGTGTGATGTGCTATTAATAGCACCTTATCCTTATAAGCTCTCAAATTTTTAATCAGTTTTTCTAATGAGTTATACTTATTAGTATCAGAGCGTAATATTGGTAGCTTAGAATCTGAAAAGTAAACACAGAGATCACCATATCCTGTATACCAATAGCCCCATTCATATCCAAATAAAGTTATAAATTCATTTGAATTAAATTCCTCATTAATTCTTTTAAGTTCTGCAAAATCTTCATCAGTAGTCTCCCATTTATGATCATGTTCCGTAGTTGTACCAAAATCTAATCCTGCATTGATCATATTTTTAAAATAGGTTTCAGGATCCACCAGTCCATCACTTTTATTAGAGTGCCCATGTATATAACCCCAATATAATTTAT
>RDOE01000142.1 GCA_011364975.1 Promethearchaeota archaeon
AATTCTATCAGGATGATACGTTATATCTAAACTTAAAAGACCTCGAAGGCATATCCGGCGATCAATTGGATCTGGAAATTCAGCTGGTTCTAATTTTATAATTTTGTCTTCTTTAATGTGTGCTAAAATACCACAAGCGTCTATTCCACAATGTGCTGGACAGCACGTACGATATTTCATTATAATAGGGTTGTTTTGCATTCATACACCACATATATATTATAAATGATTATAAAAACCATTAATCTTAATTATACCTTATTAAAATAATTAGCTATTCAAATCCATCATAAATATTAAAGGTATTATAAATCTTCTAATGAAGATACTAGTTTTCAAATCAAAGAGATACTTTTTAAAATAAAAACCATTTTTCTTATTGAATGAACGTACCAGCAATACTGTTTATTTTGGTTTTATTTGCGATTTTGATGGCATTTTTTTCTCAAGATAAGTTCGATTATTTTCCTATTGCCTTAATCATAGGAGCTATTGCAGTAGTAGCAATGCTAACCCTTACTGATGTGAAAGAGCAGGAAGTTCTTGGATTTATTAATTTTAATACCTTAATTTTTATATTTGCAATGCAAATAGTTATTTATTTTGCGATCAATGACCGAGTTTTAGAATTTATCGCAATAAAATTAATTCATGTTACAAAAGGGAATAATCGGATATTCTTTTATGTGATTTGTATATTTACAGGAATAATAGTAGCATTTATAGAAGATTTAACGCTCTCATTGATCTTGGCTCCGTTGATCTACAGAACCTGTAGGGTTTTAGATATACCTGCGGGTACCTACATGATGGGAATGACCATTACAATAAATATTGGCGCAATAC
Source organism: Promethearchaeota archaeon (assembly GCA_011364975.1). Taxonomy (GTDB): domain Archaea; phylum Asgardarchaeota; class Lokiarchaeia; order Sigyniarchaeales; family SOKP01; genus SOKP01. Next base: position 847 of record RDOE01000142.1, read on the forward strand.
TCACCCCTGTTTCGAGTTTAAAAAACTTAATAATAGGTAAGGAATTTGGCTGGGGTTTTGGTGAATATTTTGCGAATATGGGTCTTTTATTCCTAATTGCGCTAATTTCTACAATATTTTTGATAGATCGGTTCATTTTGAAAAAAGAGAAAAAACCAACTGAAAGAAGCAAGAATATTTTATTTTCAATGCTCGATCCAAAAATTTTAATACAAAACAAGAAGTATTTTTATACAACAGTAGTTGTACTTTTAGCTACATTCGCCTTTATGTTTTTAGGCTTCGAACCTGCTTTAGTAGCGGTAATATCTGCGGCTATTCTTCTCATTTTTCATTACAAGGAAACAATTTTTTCGGATCTTAAAGGAGAAATAGAATGGAAAATAATCATTGCGTTTGCAATTTTATTTATTCTTTCGAATTCATTGTCAAGATTTGGCTTTTCGGAGTTAATTTCCTCGAGTTTAGAAAGTGTGATAAACAATAATATTTATCTTGCGGTTTTAATAACATTAGGTGTTTCTTCACTCTTATCTGCCTTTCTTGCAGGTACACCAGTTACGATAATCCTTCTCCCAATTTTTTCAGCAATTATAGGACAAGGGTTCTTCCCTAACCCGATCATAATTGCGTTTATAAGTGGGGTGAATATGGCAGGTAATTTTTTACCGCAAGGATCTGCGTGTGACCTATTAACCCTTTCAATAGCAAGAAAATATAAAGTGGAAAATTTAGATTATAATCGTTTATTAAAAAATGGTGCAATTTTCGCTACACTTCATTTTTTAATCATTTTGGGATATACTATGATCTATACATTAATATTTAGCTAATATATTAAAAATTACCGAATAAGAATTTCTTTTGAAATGAGAGTTTTTTTCGCTAATAATAATTTCCTATTTACTGTTAAGTTTTAAATTATAAGACTTAGGATAATAATTAAATATTAGTTTTGAATATAAGAACTTAATTAATAAAGTAGTGGTGAAATCACTAATGATTATCAATACTGAAGGTAAGGTCAATGAAAATTATTATCTTATCGATGGTATGACCATGGGAATGCCAAAGTTCCTCTCAATTTATGTCATTGAGAATAATGGTAAACGGTTAATGATTGATGTTGGAGAAACATTGAAATCCCGGAAGATTGTAAAAAAATTGAAAGATTTAAATCTATTTCCCATTGACGTCATAATTTTAACTCATTCTCATTGGGATCATGCTCAAGGAATTGAAAAAATTACTTCTATTATGGATAATCCAGATTTAAAAGTATTTGCGTCCGAAAATGCTATAGAAAACATTAAAAATCCAGAAAAAATGATTGAAGGCTTTCAGGATATGTCTGACGTTTATCCATTTGAGGGAGTAAAACCGTTAAAAGAAGGGGATATAATTGATTTAAACGGATTGAAACTTGAAATAATGAACATGTTTGGACATACCATGGATTCTATTGGGATTTATGATAAAAAGAATAAAACCTTTTTTGTGGGAGATGCCATACTAGAACGGCTAGATGAAGATGCATTTTTCATTCCTCTAATGCCCCCTGACTTTCACGAAGGAGAATTATTAAAAACTTTTGGAAAGCTGCGTAAAATGAAGGATGATTTAAATTCAATTGCTATATCTCATTTTGGAATATGGAAAGCCGAACATTTTACCCAAATATTAGAAGAAATGGAAGATTCATATTTCAAGGTGAAAAACGCAATGATTACGTGGTATAATGAAAATTCTTCAATAGAATACATTACAAATGAATATGTAAAGAGATTTGTGCCAGTTTCCAAATTTTATAATGAAAAATTATTCCTATTCCTCATCGATATGATGATTTCCGGATTAAGGACGAGTGGTTATATCAAATAACAAATTCATGGTATTAAGAAGGGATATTTACTTTTTCGTGAAATTTATATTTCACGAATTTTCCTAAACCGAAGATTATTAAATCAAATAGACAAAATTTTTAATTAAATTACAAATCATAATACATATAGCAAACGTATAGGGTAAAAATTCATGGATGAATATAAGTGTGAAATACTTATTATCGGAGCAGGTCCAGCAGGATTAAGCGCAGGAGTGTATTGTGGCCGAGCTAATAGAGATACAATCATTTTGAATGGTAAAGAACCATCTGCTTTGATCAAAGCAAAAGAAATTCAGAATTGGCTTGGTGAAATAGATGTTAGCGGTCAAGAGTTATTAAATAAGTTTAGAAACCACGCGGAAAGTTATAAAAGCGTAAGAGTAATAGACGGAGATGTTATTTCCCTTATGCTTGGAATGGGAATGAATATGGTCTCGACCAGAACTGCAAATATTACCTGTGATGTGTTGATAATTGCTACTGGAACTGGTATACGAAAGGAAGTAATAAAGGGAGAAAGTAATCTTATAGGTTATGGCGTTTCTTATTGCGCTTTATGTGATGGCCCTTTGTACAGAGATAAAGATGTATACATCTATGGTTTTGATGAAGAGTTGCTTGAAGATGCCCTTGCGCTAGATCAGATGGGGTGTAAAGTACATGTTATTACAAATGTAGATATTGATGACTTACCTGGGAAAGCCAATGAATTAAAACACAAGGGAATTGAAATAATTGATCATACTGAAATTGTAGAAGCAATTCCAGATTCAGAAGGTATAATCCAACAAATAATAACAAAGCCAACTGGGGCTAAAGGGGATGAGGAAGAAGAAAATTTCACAACTCATGATCTTAATTGTCTTTTTATAATATCTCATGTACCCTCTAATTCGATCTTTAAAAAAGCGGGAGTAGAGTTAGATGAGAATGGTAATGTGAAAGTTAATGAAATTCAGCAAACAAACATTCAAGGTGTTTATGCTGCCGGTGATGTAACTGGAGGTTTATATCAAGTAGTTTTTGCTGCAGCTGAAGGTGCTCGGGCAGGAATTAATGCTAATAAGTACTTGAGGCAAATAAATAAAGATTAAAATTTAAAAACTATTTTTTTGGCATAGATATAGTATCTTTGCATATTACGTAGATATTACAATATGTTATGTAATATCACGATGTTATTAGCTATATTATGGCAGGTTATAAATTTTCAGACTTTATTGATGATTTTCTTATTTCTAAAGAAGTAGAAGAGGGATGTGCAAAATCAACAATCAAAGCCTATAGATATGATCTTGAAAAATTTATAAACCTTATAGGAGATATAGATTTAGAATCCGCGGTAATTCGTCAAAAAATTCGACTATTTTTGAAAAATTTAAAAGATATGAATTATACCAAGAAAGGAATTAGCAGAAAAATCGCTTCTTTAAGATCCTACTTCAAATTCCTAACTTTGAACGAATTTATCTCAAAAAATCCAATGGAGACGATACGATCTCCAAAAGTAAAGCTTGAAGAGAGTTTACCTAAATTTCTAGATCTTTCTGATATTGAGAATCTTTTTATTAAACTCCAGAATAGAAAATTATTCAATTCAAGAAAAAGTGAAAGATACTACTTAGTCATTCGTCTACTTTATTCAACCATGGCTAGAGTGAGTGAATTATGCAATATTAAAATCAAAGATATTGATTTTAAGAAGGGGTATATTAGATTAAGGGGGAAAGGAAACAAGGAGAGAATTGTTCCTGTTGATAAGAGAACTTTGGAATTATTTAAAGAGCATTTAGTAAATAGGATCTCATATAGTTCAGAAGATTATCTCTTAGTTAATACTCGTAATCAAAAGCTAAATCCCAGAGTTATACAAGCAGATATTAAATTAATAAAGGAGAGATGTGGATTTCCAGATACAAAAGTAATTACACCGCATGTATTCAGACATACAGGTGCGACTCATCTCCGAAGGTCTGGTATGGATATTAGTGAATTACAGGACATATTAGGACATAGCTCTCCTAATACCACGAGAATTTACGCTAAAAATGATATAACTAAAATTAAACAATCTTATTCCATGATGCATCCATTAAATAATTCAGAAAAGTTTTAAATTATATTTTTAAATGTCATATTTTTATATCAGTAAGAGTTATTTATCTAATAAGATTTTAATAAAAATTCATAAGTATTAAGAAAGTTTAAACTTTATTTGTTCTATAACTACTTATAAACTACTAAAAATTATATTCAAAAGCGGGTTGGGCATGGACGAGGATGAATTTAGGAAACATTTCATGAAAAAATCAGTATTTAAGCAAGCTAATACTCTTGATCAATCCTATGTACCAGAGAAGTTATTTTGTCGAGATGATGCTCTTAAAAGCTTAATCTTTAATTATAGAAGGATATTAGAAGAAGAAAATTTATCAATCAATTGCCTTTTGTTAGGAAAGGGGGGTGTAGGAAAAACTGCTACTGCACGCTATTTTGGTAGAAATTTTAAAACTATTGCCCTTGAAAAAGATGTTAATCTATTTATAGAATATTTTAATTGCATTACCTTTCGTTCCAAAAGTAAGATCATTAGGGAGATGTTAGCAAAATACACTCACGGATCTGGTAGAGGATTTTCTGATGATGAAGCATTAAAGCTTATTTTAAAACAATTAATTAGAGAACAAGGATATATGCTTTTGATTATAGATGAAATTCATCTCTTGAAATCGGATGAAATATTAGCATTTTTAGATATTGCTGAAACTTTTGGGCATCAGAATGCAAAACTCTCAATTCTTTTAATCTCGCGTACAAAAGATTGGATGCGAATTGAAAATGAAAAAATTCTAAGTAGACTTAACCAGAAAATTCCATTAAAAGCCTATAATTACGAGGAATCTCGACAGATTTTGGAATACAGAAGTGATTTGGCGTTTAAAGAGTATGTGTTAGATCCAAAAATCATTGAAATGATTGCTGAAATCGTTACAAGTCATAAAAATATGCGACACGGGATCGAAATTTTACGTAAGAGCGGTTTATATGTGGATAAGGAAGGTTTAGATCGTATAAATGCGGACATTATAAGAGAAGCCTCAAATGAAGTATATCCAACATTTAGATCTGATATTATCGATCAATTAAATGATCAAGAACTTCTTGCGTTATATGGAATAGCACAGTCATTAAGGAATTCTGATGACCCTTATACATTAGTTGATGATGCTTACGAAGAATATCAAACAATCTGCGAAACCTATTCTATTGAACCACATGTTAAAATGAGTTTTCGAAAATATGTAAGGAATTTGAATCAGTTGAAGATAATTAATTCAAAAACGGTGAGAATTGAAGAAGCTGAGAGAGGGCGTCATCTTGAAATAACACTTTTGGATATCCCGCCTAGTAAATTAGAGGAATTATTAATTGATATATTTGATAAGAAATTTAGTTGAGATATAGGAGTATATTTAATTCAACCTCATTCTTTAGCAATTCCACTAAATAAAAATATTAAAATTATTTTTAATTAGATCTATTCAGGGATATTATTTACATTCTTAAAATGTATAAAAAAAAGATTTTATTAACGGGAGCTTCAGGTACAATTGGAAAAGAAATATTAAATCTATTGTATAAGAAAAAAGATTATTATGAAATCAGTCTGCTATTAAGAGATTCTAAAAAGAATAATAAGTTAATTAGGCGATATAGAAAAAACATCAAAGTTTTTTGGGGAAATCTCTTAAATTACGAGGATGTGAGACGTGCTGTTAATGGAACTGATGTGGTATTACATATAGCTGCAGTATTACCAGATGTTGCTAGAATTGATTCAGAACTTGCTTATGCAACAAATGTAGGAGGAACAAAAAATATTATAAAAGCAATTAATTGCCAAAATGTTAAACCAAAAATAATATATCCCTCTTCTGTGGCAATATATGGTGAAAGAAGAGATAATCCTATAATACGACTATCTGATACCGTACAAAATGATGAAAATGATGTTTATACTGATACAAAAATTAAAGCAGAGACATTGATACGAAATTCTGGGCTGAATTACCTTATTTTTAGAGTATCTTATGTTGCTTCAATAGACATTATTAAATTAAGGCCAATTATGTTTTATATGCCCTTGGATACTCCAGTTGAAATTATTCATGCTAAAGATGTAGCATTAGCGATGGTTAACGCTATTGAAAAAGATGACTTATGGGGACAGATTTTCAATTTAGGGGGCGGAAAGGATTGTCAAACAAAATTTGGAAAT
>RDOE01000143.1 GCA_011364975.1 Promethearchaeota archaeon
ATGATTTTTATATCCTTTTCCAAGATGATATGAAACTAATACTTTTATCATCTTGAATTATTATTTCCGAGGTAAATTTATAAGAGCTAAGCCATAGTTGACCGGGGAAGGGTTGCCATCCCTTGGTAGGTTTAAGATTTAAACTTATTTTATTTCCTTTGTTGGATATGGAATATTCTCCTGCGAAAATTCCTTTCTTGTTATTTACACAACATGAAAATTTTCCATTTAATTGAATATTATTTTTTAAAGCTAGCAAATTTGGTATTGCCGGAGAGAATTCAAAATATATCCGATTGTTTTTTTTATCTTCACCTAAAATCTTTTCAATTTCAATAAAGCCATTATTATCAAATAATGTGTAAGTAAGATTGTTTTGAGTTAAAGAGATACTATTATTGCCTACCATGAATATAGATAACTCGTCTTGGTCTGAATAATTCCAATTGCATATCACCGGATTTAAAGAGTATTGAGTTAAATAAATATGCTTTCCATTCATTTTTACGGGCATTTCAGAGGGTATTCTTTTCATCCCACCTATAGTTATTGAAATTTCAGTATTATTTTTAATCACCATCCCAAATTTATTTAAATATATTATAGGAAAGTATAGTGGATTTTTACTTTCAACACCTACTGGAGCTAACATTGAAGTTAATTTCTTATCAGTATTATGTTCCCTTATATTGAACTCAATTACTCTATCAAACTTGTCTTTTAATATCAACGAACAATCTAAGCCTAAATCATCAACAGTAAACTTAAAATCGATTAAGTTAGGCTGGTTAAAGGATACATTAGTAAGTAGATTTTTAATTAACTTTTCTCTGTTTTCCAGTATCTTAGAATTAGTGTAATATATGTCCATCAAATTATCTTTCCTATATAGGATTACTAAAGGATATTCATTATCATCAATTCGAAAAATTTGAAGTTCTATCGAATAATAGGCTTCGTCTCCCTCGAAATTAATTAACATAAGTCGATCTATTTCATCAAATGTCATATTAAAAGGAGAGATGAACAATTTACCGGAGAATCCTTTATATATTTTAGGATTATTATGCTTACTTCCTAAAAATTTATTATGATCAATAACAACTTCCTTTATTTTAACATTATAATACTTTAGAAACACGGAAGATAATTTTTTTCCAATCTTCATTACAATCCTCTTAAATTTACTATTAATATTCTATGCCATATCGAGCATTTATTCCTTGGGTTGAATAATAATGCTTAATCAATCGCATTTCTGTTATTAAATCCGCTCGTTCCTTAATTTTTGGATGCATTTTTCCACCAGTTATAATTAGTTCTACTTTTTCGGGTTTCATTTCAATTAATTTTAATACTTCTTCTACATCTATTATTCCATATTCAATCGCAACCCCAATTTCATCTAAAATAACAATATCATACTCATCACTTACAATAATCTTTTTCGCAAATTCTAAACCTTTTCTTCCCTCCTCAAAATCAACTTCTCCTGGGGAAGCGATTAATTCAGGAGTACCAAATTGTTTTAATTCAAAATTGGGGGTATTTTTAATCGCATTTACTTCTCCATATTGATCCCAACCTTTCATAAATTGAATCATATACACTTTAAATCCATGACCGGTAGCTCGAAATCCTTGGCCAAGTGCTGCTGTGGTCTTGCCTCTAAGCATTACTATCATTTATATAGTAATTTTACCCCGACCAAAATACACTTGTACAAGGCCAACCTTTAACCTTTTTCGTTCAACCATTTTTATCAAGTTTTTTGAACTGTATAGACAGAATAATAAATTAATTAAGTTTGGAAGTCATTCATTATTTATTTATTTTTATTTCATATTTATGTTAACTATAAAATTAGAGAATGGGAGATAAATGTCGTACAGCGAGGAAAAAGATGTCTATAGAGAACTCCAAAACCATTTAGATAAAATGCCGATTGGTTTTCCAGCAACAAAATCTGGTTCTGATATTCGAGTTTTAAAGCATCTCTTCACACCTCAAGAGGCCAAAATTGCAACACTCCTAAAATTTGGGTGGGAAAGAGATCTAGAAACATTAGATACAATATATGAACGTGTAAAAGATAAGAACATTACAAAAGAAGAATTAGGAATCAAATTAGATGAGATGGGAAATAAAGGCCTTATAATGACTAAAAGAGAATCAAATCAAAAGTACTATGGAAATGCATTACTCATGGTCGGCATTTTTGAATTTCAAGTAAACAGACTAAACAAAGACTTTATTAAAGATTTCCATGACTATTTTGACGAAGGATGGCTCTCTGAAACTCTGAGAGTGAAAGGAGCTCAATTAAGAACAATACCGGTGGAAAAAAGTATAGAATCTAAACCAAATATCAGTAATTTTGATAAAATTCAAGAATTAATCAAAACTTCTGATGGTCCTTATATGGTTGCAAATTGTATATGTAAACAATTAAAGGATATGGAACTGCAACCTTGTAAAATTACCTCTCGCAGAGAATTATGTATGGGATTTGGTCATGCTGCTAAGCTATATATTGATCAAGGTTGGGGTCGTGAAATAACCAAAAATGAAGCAATTGAGATATTAAACCAAAATCAAGAAGATGGATTAGTTCTTCAAGCAGATAACTCCCAGAAGCTAACATTTATTTGTAGTTGTTGTAGCTGTTGCTGTGAGGGATTATCAAGGTTTTTGAAAATTCCTAATCCGGGTAATATGATGATAACTAACTTCTATGCGAAAGTTGATGCGGACTATTGCACTGGATGTGAAACCTGTACTCAGGTATGTCCTATGGAAGCAATAAAAATTGATGACAGTATAGCTAAAATTAAGACAAACCGGTGTATTGGGTGCGGTAATTGTGTGGTGAAATGTCCTTCAGAGGCAATAAATCTACACAAAAGAGAAAAACAATTTACCCCATTTCCAACAATGGATGATTTATTCGATAAAATTATGGAGAGAAAGATTACGTTAGACAAACATAATCGGACGTGATTATATGAGTAAATATGAAAATTATGATAATTCACTAAACAAATATCTAAGATTATCTACTTTTCCAGTCGCGGTAAAATTATTAGAAACTGCTGAAGAGCTTGAATCCATCAACTTTTTAAAAAAACCAGAAGAAGAATTTGCTATTTGTCAACTTTTTAGTTATGCAAGGTATTATGGATGGACAATGGGGTGTTCAAAAGGAGAAAATTTATGTCCACTCGCTGAAATTTCTTTAGGGTTTCAAAAGAAGCATAAATTATTTGAGGAAGGAGGATTCTTTGTAGGACGATATAATGAGACTAAAGAGGCTGCAAAGATTACATCTGCCTCCATGCCATTCATTAATGAAGGCAAGTTCAATGCTATAGTTGCAGGGGCATTAAATCGAGTTGAATTTAAACCGGATTTGGTGTTAATATGGGGAAATTCAGCCCAAATTATGAGAATCATTCAAGGATATTTATGGAAAAGAGGAGGAAGAGTTTCTATGTCTACTTTTTGCGATGGAGTATGTGCAGATACTATTTCAAATGCATTACTTACCAATGATTTGCAGATCGCATTTCCATGTTTAGGAGATAGGCGATTTGGGTTAGCTAAAGATTCAGATTTGATCGCATCAATTCCTTTTGCTCTACTGGATGAAATAATCAATGGGATGGAAAAAACCCATAAAGCAGGTACAAGATATCCTATTCCTTTTCAGATTTCAACACCTATATTCTTTAAAAAGTTGAAAAAACAATTAGAAAAGGTAAAGAAAAATTAACTTAGATAAATCCAATTATTCCATAATAAACTTTAAGCTTCTGGAATCATGACAACAAAGTTGTCACCTTCAACCCAAATTTTCCCATAGTAATTGTCTAAAATTCTTTCGACTAAAAGAAAACCTAAAAGTATCTCCTTAATTTTACTATCCTCATCAATCTCTTTTCTCAGAATGTTCTCTTTTCGAACATCAGAAATCTGGGTTTCATAATCAACAAATTCTATTTTAACATAATTTACATTGTTCTGACGACTTCTATAGACTATAATTTTAAAATCTATGGAAGGATTAGTATTGTATTTAATAGAACTGAATATTATGTTTGTAAAGACATCTAATAAAAACTCATCAGCTTTTACATACAAGTTATTACTGGGAACCTCAATCGTAATGTTAATCTTTTTTGTAGTATAAATTCTTACAAAATATTCTAAAGCATCATTAATTACCTCGTTTAAACCAACGTTTCTAATTGTAATTTTTGATTCATTAAGTAGAGTTAAGGTCCGAATTATTGAAATTAATTGTAGCCCATTTGCACACTGATCAATTATTTTATTTAGCCAATCTTTTGAAAAAGTCAAATTAAATTTGGATTGTTGTTGATTAAATTCTTCTATTAAAGTTAACATATTATTCATTATGAGATATATATCATTTACAAATAATTCTCTATAAAAGTATTCCCGGTCAAACTGTCTATGAAAATCTTGTTCACTTTTACGGAGATTTTCTTTTATTAGTTCACGTATTATAGCATTTTTTATAATTTCAGAGAATATACACAATGTATCAAAGCGCTCTTGATCCCAATAGTCCTTATCTAATATATTTCCGAAGAATATTAAACCGTCTAAATTATCGCTAGTTTTTATTGAGAGAATTAAACTATTTTTGATATTTTGGCTTTGGAGAAAGCTTTTAATAGAATTCGCTTCTGCTGGAAGATTAACCTCATCTTGAATATAATAATAATCATCGGATTTTAGTTTCTCAACCAACCATGGAAAACTATTAAATGATATTCTATCAGGTACTTTTATCTGAGGATATGTTACTTTAGGGTACCATATATAACTCCTATCCATAAAACTAAACTCTTCGTTAAAAATGTAAAGATATACTCTACTAGAATTAATAAAGTCTCCAATCTCTCGGAGTGACTCATATATTGCTTGATTGATATCCTTAACGCCAACAAATCTTGAGATAATTCGCGCAATTATAGTTTGTAATTTTAATACTTTCTTTAAATCTTGTTCGATCTTCTTTTTTTCTGTGATATCTTGGCAAATAGTTTGATAAAAGGTTTGATTATATATTTTGACAAAAGAAGTCTGCATATTAACCCAAATGAGATTCCCATCTTTTTTATACATTTGAATCTCTATAGGAGGAAAAATTCTATCTTTTTCCTCTTTTTTAAATCTCTGAAGAAGATTTATTAAATAATCCTCTTGAATTATTGAAAGATCAACAAATTTTTTACCAATAAGTTCATTTTTCTCATATCCTAAAGATTTCTCTAATGCTGGATTACAATCAACCACAAATCCTTTGTAGTCAATCAAAAGAATAGAAAAAGGAGAATCTTGAAATAGATGGCGATATTTATTTTCTGATTCCCATAATTTACGTTCTGTTTCTATTCGTCTGCTAATATCCCTGATTATGCACTGTACTAAAATTTGATTACCCATTTTTACTTCATTTACAAGAATTTCAACAGGAACAAGAGTTCCAGAAACGCTTATAATGTTTGTCATGAATGGTACTGGGTTCTCGATTTGATTAATAATTTTATCATAAAAGCTAACACTAATGTCATCAGTAAGCAATTGACTCGAATGTAGCGCAATAAAATCCTCAAATGGTAGTTGAAATAATGTTTCTGCTTGCTTATTAGCATCTATAATTACCCCAGATCTTCGGTCAATTATCAAAATTGCATCTCGAGCCGCTTTAAATAGAGCTTCGTATCTCAACTCTGCTAGTTTGAGGGTCTCGATAGAGGGTCGGAATTGCTCGATTTGATTAATTATAAGATGTTGTGCGGATTTTATTATTTCTATTACTTCATTTTTATCATAATAATTCTCCTTAACGTTATCAAACAAATCATAAATATAACTATTAAATTGGTTAATAATTTCTTTAGGGAGATTTTGATTATAGTATACTATTATGCATAATGGTAATAGCCCACCCCTAATGCTTTCATCAGGAATAGAGTCAAAATAAATGGCTGCATTAGATTTTAAATGAGGAAATGGAAGGATTACAGAACGCCGCTTTAATTCAGCACCACCTAAAAAGAATTGCGATACAGAAAAACTTTTTATAGAAATCAATTCAGGATCCTCGAAGGCGTCTTCGGGATAAACAAATTCAATCTTTACACCTAAATTTTCATCCCATCTACAAAAAATTATTCCTACTTCACTTTTTGGAACATAAGTTTCAACTCTTTCAGCTATTTTAAGGGATAACCAATTAAAAGCCTCATCAACATTTATGTTCTTAATTCCGCTTGTCAAAAAGTATTTAATGGGTCTTTTTCCTAATTTTTCTAGCGCCATAGCATTCACTAACTCATTAACATCAGGTTTTTCTATATCAACTTTATTAAAAAGAATAAGTAAGGGCAGTTCACATAGCTCTGGCCGCCCAGCAATCTCATGTAATAAGGCGCAAGCATCTTTAAATTTAAATCTATCAGACACATCAAGCACAAATATTAATCCATCTTGATTTTTCAGATAAGGTTTCCAGATTTCCTTAAATTTAGATTGTCCGGGAGTATCATATGTTAATAATGAAACATTATTTACTAAAATTCTAGAAATATCCACACTAATAGTTGGAAAGATAGTTTTTGAGACCGATTTTCTTCTACATCTTATAAGAGTTGTTTTTCCTGCTAAGAACAACCCAAAGACTAACACTTTCGCTTCTTTTTGTTCAAATATCACATCATTCTGAGGAATAGAAGTGTTAAAAGCATCTAATAACGTTTTTACTGCATTATATTTATTTACATCTCCTTCATAAACTTGTGATGTTATATAAAATGCTTTATATACAGAATTAATCTTTTTAAACTCTTCAACAAATCCCTCTAAAAGTTTTTGAGTTAATAACGTATTGAATTTACTATCTT
>RDOE01000014.1 GCA_011364975.1 Promethearchaeota archaeon
ATTAAATATTTTGAGCCAGTTAATTAGTTTTAACTCCTTTTTATTTTTATGACCTTATTTTTAAAAAAGAAAATTTTAAGCGTATTTTCCTTACTTCTTTATAACGATTACTGATGGTCTTCATTCCTGTCTAATCTTTTTAATTTGTATTTAATTGAATAATTCTTAACGGTTCAAATTTAAACGATTCTATTTTATTTATTAACATATTTATAAGATTCATGATTTAAGATCAATTGAATAGAAAAAAACGTGAAAGTAATTAAAAAGTCCAGAATAAAATAGTAATATAAAGATATAAAATTAGTATTAGAATAGATTGATAGTGAGAAAAATATGAGCAATGATGTAATTCTTATTGAAGAAAATGAAGATAAAACTATCCTTACAATTAAATTAAATCGTATCGATAAAAAGAATGCATTAAATTACGATTTGATGGTTGGACTCTTAAATGCTATTGATAAAGTTGAACGAACGAATGCTAGGGTCGTGATAATTACTGGTGGAAACGACTTTTTTAGTTCAGGAATAGATTTAAAGTTTTTAACTGGACAAGAACGAGATCCTGAGGGAATTATTCCAGACTTACGAATACCACGCAATTTTAGATATTTTGCGAATACTTGGATTCATGCTATTTTTAATAAAATTGAGAAAATGGAGAAACCAGTTATAGCTAAAATCAATGGTTATTGTTTTGGAATGGCATTTGAGCTTGCCCTTGCTTGTGACTTTCGATTTTGTACTGAGTCTGCTATATTTCACATGTTAGAGACAAAAATTGGTATGAATCCAGACGTGGGGGGTACAATTAGGCTTACTCGTTTGGTTGGGATTCAAAATGCTAAAGATATCATTTTAACAGGTAGAAAATTTGATGGCAATGAAGCTTATAGACTAGGCGTGGTAAATCGAGTAGCCAAAGATCAAACTGAACTTGAGTCTATAATTAAGATGTACACTGAAGAACTGATTGGGAGTGCTCCGTTGGCTGTAGGATTAGCAAAAAAGTTAATTGATGATTGTTATGGTAAAGACACTGCTTTTGGATTGGAATTAGAAACTTTAGTTAGTTCACAATTACTCCAAACAAAAGATGCGGTGTCAGGGGCTCTTGCTCGATTACAGAAAGTTAAACCAAATTGGAAATGGAAATAGATTTTTTTCCTATTTTTTTTTATACCTATGTTTAAGATTTAATAAAAAAAAAGGTAAAAAGTATTACAAAAATTTAAAAATCAATATCCTTCCCTTCAAATGCATATCTGTAAATGTTTTTGAAATCCTCTTTAGAAGGTAATCTTGGGCACATTGAACCACTAGCATCTTGGAAACATAAATTAACTAATGTATCAAGATTTTGATCTAAATCTTCTTTTGATATTCCTAAATCTTGGATTTTTTCTGGAAATCCTAATTCCTTATTCAATTCTTTTACTTTTTTGATGACTAAATAAGAAGCTGTTTTATCATCCTCCTCCCACTTAGCCCATCCTAATTGTTTTGCTAGTTTTGCATAAATTTCAATCGATGGATCGTATTTATTAGGATTATTCAAACAATATTGTGTTACATATTTTAACATAAGCCCTACGCATCTCCCATGTGGAGTTTGAAATACTGCTCCAAGACAATGACCAGTAGTGTGCCCAATGTGAACATTGGCATTTCCAAATGCTAATCCTGCCATTGTTGCAGCCTGGTGAAGGTAATCTCTAGCTTCTTTATTTTTACCATCTTTATATACAATTGGCAAATACTTAAAAACTAGTTCAATTGCTTTAATAGCTAAAGCGTTACTAAACTCGTTTCTTCCATTTGCAACCATCGCTTCCATAGCGTGAGCTAAAACATCCATTCCAGTATCTATAGTTAGACTTAATGGCATACCCATAGGAAAGAGAGGGTCTAAAATGGAATATGTGGGGACTAATCCCCTATGAGCTTGTATTAATTTTTGCCACACACCATCATTGTATCTTGATATAACTGCTGCATAAGTTGCATCAGCTCCAGTTCCAGAGGTAGTTGGAATGGCAATCAATTTAGCCTTTTTACCTAATTCGTAGAGAGAACTGTTAAAAATGTGAAGATCGTCTATTCCAAATTCCGGATACTCATACATTGCCCATACTCCCTTTGCAGTATCTATAACAGAACCTCCCCCCAACGCGATTATTAAATCTGGCTTATACTTTAAGCAAGATTGTTTAGCTTTTAGTACCATTTCTTCTTTTGGATCGGGTTCAACTTCAGTAAATAAGTCGAAATTTCTTCCCCATTTTTCCAATTTATCTGTTAGAACTTTTAAATAGCTAAGCTTTTGTACATTTTCATCACTAATTATGAAACATTTACTTCCTGTAATGTTTTCTATAAAATCTAACGCATCTTCTCCATATACAATATTTGGGCTATTAAAGAACCACATGTCAATACCTTTCTCATAAATTTTTATTTTGATAGTATTTATTAATTAAAAAGAAAATAGAATAGATAATTAGAAATTTATAAAAATTCAGTTGGTACCTTTTGTAAGCTATTCACAATTTCTTGTGCTGCTCGAGTAGCTCTCATCAGTTTTGCCAAATTTCCCTCTAATCTCAATTTTCCTGACATAACCGCTTGGATAGTATCTAGTTGATTTTTAGCAATCTTGACCCAATTATCATAAGGACCTGCAAGAGTAAATTCGGGCTTGACTTCCTCACCTGGTTCTACCAATTTTACTCCTGTGCATTCTCCATGATAAAGCCCTAGATAAAATCTAACCTCGTGATCTAATGGACCACTTGGCTCAATTACACATAACATATCACCCTCCCACCATGAAGCGGAATCTTTATAGGCGGGATTATTATTAATAGCATCTCCAAATGCTTCCAACCATTCTATAGTTAAAATTTTCATTTTTTTCTTTCCTAAATCATTTTTTTTATTTTTATACTTTATAAGTATTCATTAATAAAAGAGATCACATTTTTATATTGATGTTAAATCTATATGAAGATCTGTTAATGGATAAGAGATACATGGATGGATAAATCCATAATCGCTATCTATTTCTCGAATAGTAACATTTGGGGGGATAAATACTTTACCATTATCCATTTTCGTTCTACAAAGAGCACATTCGCCAGACCGACATCCATTATTAATTTCTAAGTTTGTTAATTTTTGTCGTTCTATACTGTTTAGTAAAGGTTCTGCGCAATATGCTTCGAATTCAATAGTTTTTTCTGTATTTAATTGACGATACTTTAATGTGACCTTTACTTTCTTTGACGGATCAATGTCAGAAGACCATCCCATCACCTTAGTAATATCATCAGGAACTCCAAAAGCTTCGTATAAAATCCTATGTCTAGGTATTCCCATCGCTGCTAACTCTTGATCAATAAATTGATACATTGGTCTATTACCAACAATATAGAAATATTTTTGCTTTATAGAACCGATAAATTTTTGAATTATTTCTTTTGTAATAAATCCACATTCACCTTTCCAATCTGACTCTGGTTCTGACAGTACATAATTAATTTGAATGTTTGGTCTCCTTGATTGTAATTCTTCTAATAAATCTCTAAAGATGATATCTTTTTCGGTCAAGCATCCAAATATAAGATTAATCTTTAAAGGTAAGAGTCGCTCTGAAACATCCCGGAGCATTGAGATAAAAGGAGTAATCCCACATCCACCAGCAATGAAAACTAAATCTTTACCATGAAATATCGAATTATAATATAAATTCCCCATAGGATCTGTAGCTTCAAAAATATCACCTATCTTTGCATTATTTATCAGGTAGGGACTTACAAAACCCCCTTCTTTTTTACGAATACCTAATTCATAATAGGCTACTTGGTTAGGAGATGAAACTAAGGAATAAGGCCTTGAAGTTCGAACCCCATTTATTTCTACTATAAAGCCTATGTACTGTCCAGCGCGAAATGATGCTAATGGTTGATTTGATTTAGCAGAAACAAATCGGAATAATTTTGTATCTGGGGATACTTCTTTAATATCAGAGATTTTTAGATATTGTTTTTTAGGATGAATTCTATCACATAATTTCTCTAATCCATCATAATACCAAGGTATAGCCTGAAGCTCTTCTCTTGTTTTCTTGGTTTTTTCTGCTTTTTGATATTTTTTTATATCTTCCATCATTGTTTACCACTTCTTCTCCATTTTATCTTTTAAATACATACCCGCAGCTATTCGCCCACCTACGATGGTAGTTGAAAATCCTCCTCCAAAGTTGGTCCATGCGCCTACTTGATATAATCCTGGAATTGCACCTCTACTTTTTAATCTCAATAAAGGCCCATTTTCCACTGATTGAGTTGTCCCATATATAGCCCCCTCAATGTTTTTTGAATAACGATAATAGGTCAATGGTGTTGCAGCAATTGCTACTTCAATATGATCTCTTATATCCGGAGAAATCGTTTGCTCAACAAGCGAAACCATCTTGTTTGCAATTTCATCCTTAATTTGAAAGTATTGATCGGGAGCCACATTTTGCCATAATTTTCCCATTTGGAGTGTTGTTAGAACCAATTGGGTAGTCCCTGGAGGAGAAATCTCCTCATATATATGATTATAACAGGCCGCTACCATATACTCAGGAGGGGCTAGTTTTCGAAAAGTTTCAAAAGCGTGGTTCATATCATAGGTAGAATTAATGAAAGTTTCATGCACACTAAACCCCAATTCTTTATATGGTGCATTTAATCCAATATAGACCGAGAATCCTGATGGCCCTATTTCTGGGGTATATATTTTTTTTTTATATTCATTTGGAACTACTTCTTGAGGTAATAGTTTCATTGAAGTACAAATAGGATTCACATTTGAAATTACAGCATTACAACGATAGATATCCCCATTTAAAAGTTCGACTCCAGACACTCTTCCGTTTTCAACTAAAATCCTTTCTACTAAAGCATTATATCTAATAACTCCACCAAATCTTTCAAATGCTTCCACTAAAGCACTTGTTAAAGAATGAGAGCGTCCTATTGGAAATGCTGCGCCCCATTTTAGATAAAAGATTAACATAGCTACAAATACATAAGCATTCATTCTATCTGGTGGTAAACCAACATATCCCCATAACTGAGATAAAACAGCCATTAGTTTCTGATCTGTAAAAAATTTTTCATATAAATCTGAAAGAGTAATTCCTGCTACTCTTGGAAGCCATGGATGCTCCTTTAAAACATCACCAGGTGTGAATTTT
The DNA here is from genome assembly GCA_011364975.1 of Promethearchaeota archaeon. Taxonomy (GTDB): domain Archaea; phylum Asgardarchaeota; class Lokiarchaeia; order Sigyniarchaeales; family SOKP01; genus SOKP01. The sequence goes on from RDOE01000014.1 coordinate 5,249, forward strand.
CCTCCTTGGGATGCTATATATTCTATCCCTGCTAAAACAGCTTTACACATTTCCATAAATTCTTCAATCCCCTTCTGTTCGTTTGGGAAAAGTTCAATGAGCTTAGAAGAATATTCATCCATTCCTAGCGGTAAAGTTACATCATAACCATCAAGAAAAATGCTTCTATAAAATTCAGGAACTTGCTTAAACTTGAGCTTTTCAGGTACGATACCTAACCTTTCGAAAAATCTATAAAGTGCACCTTTGTTATCTTCAGAGCCAATATCACTTAGTTCATGTAAGGCACCTTCAAATTCAAACCGCCCTCTTACGAATGATGTCGCAAAACCTCCAGGTACGTTGTGTTTTTCTAAGAGTAAAACTTGTTCGCCACGTGCTACGAGTTGGCAAGCTGCTCCAAGACCCCCTAATCCCGCCCCTATGACGATAACGGGGAATGAGTCTATTACTCGATTTTCATTATAAGATGAAGTTATCATAATTCATTATTTTATCATTAAAAATATAAAATTTACCAATTCTGAAAATAGAAAGCTAAATTTTGAAGAAATATCAAAATTATTTCAGAAGTAAAAGCCAAAAACATGTATTTAACGCCCTGAGAAATGGGGATCCATTTTGTTTTTCAGAGCAGACATAGCCTCTTTGAAATCCTTAGATGCAAATGTTTTACGGAGTGCCTTGTTTTCCAAATCTAGTGTTTGAACAAGAAAATCACGAAAATAGGCGTGCATAGTTTTTTTCATGAGTTTAAGTGCTAAACTAGGTCCTTTTGGTGGGATCAATTTTAATGCTTGCTCTCTTGTAAACCGCATTAAAATATCTTTAGGTAAAACTTTATTTACTAATCCCAGATCAAGCGCTCGTTGCGCAGACACTTTTTCGCCCATAAAACAAATTTCTTTTGCTCGTTGGAATCCAATTAAGAGTGGCAATAAAAAGCTTGACCCAAATTCAGGAATTATTGCTCTTTTAGCAAAGTAGAAACCTAACCATGCATCATCAGCCATATATACCAAATCTCCTACTGCTAAAGGCATCGTGACTCCGCCACCAATCGCCATTCCATTAATTGCAACTATAATAGGTTTTTGGAAATCCCACATTTTTAAGCATAGTTTTTTTTGAGCTATATCCATCAAATCAATTTCAGGGTATTTCTGCATTTTATGAAACATTTCAGGTTTGAAATATCCTCCCGACGTAAATGCATCGCCTTTAGGATCTCCAGTAATTATCAAAACCCTTGCATTTTTATCCTTTTCCATGTCATCAATGACATAGAAAAGTTCTAAAAAAGTGATATAGGTTACAGCATTTCTTCTCTCAGGTTTTGAGAACGTGGCTGTACATATCCCATTTTCTTCCTTTATATAAGTAATATCTTCAAAATCTTCAATATTCATATTTGAATTTATTATATTTTTATAAACTTAGATTTATATTGAATTTTTGAATTTAAAAAGTTTTAAAAATGAAAAAGAAATTGAATTTATAAATAAATAGTGGAATATTATTCTTTCTTCTCTTCCCGTAATGCTTTTTTCTCTACTTTTCCTACTAATGTTAAAGGAATTTCTTCACGGAATTCCCAAATCTTTGGAACTTCATATTTTGAAAGCTTCTCCTCAGCAAAGTTCTTAATGTTTTCTTTAACTTCATCAGATTCAACTACACCTTCCTTCAATTGTACTACGGCCTTCACTATGTCTGCTCCAGGCCTGTCAGGATTGGGAACTCCAATTATTGCGACGATTGCAATATCTGGATGCTTAGTCAAAACTTCTTCCACATGAACACTGTAAACTTTAAATCCACTTACGATTAGCATATCCTTTGTTCGGTCCACGATTTTTAAGTATCCTTCATCATCAAAAACGCCAACATCTCCAGTATGGAAAAAGCCTTCGTTATCAAATGCTGCTTTAGATTCCTCAGGTTTATTATGATATCCTTTTGTAACTTGGGGTCCTTTTATTAAAATTTCACCCGGTTCTCCAATGCCTAATTCTTTCCCGCTATCAATATCAACAATTTTTATTTCAGTATCAGGTAATGGTAAACCCACGGTCCCAATTTTTTTGACACCTATAGCGGGATTAGCAGTTGCTAATGGAGAGGTTTCTGTCATGCCATAAACCTCTACAAATTTATTTTCTGTATGGAACTGTTTTTCAAATTGCCTTATTGCTTCAGGTGGAAAAGGAGCTGCGCCACTTACATATAATGAAATATTATCTAATACTTCAGGGGGAATTTCTTTAGATTTTGGATTATTTTGGATCATTAAAAAGAGAGTTGGAACATTTCCAAAACTTGTCGGTTTCTTATCCATTAATTCTTTAATAATATGATCTGTATCTCTAGGATTAGCAATTAATGTTTGGGTTCCAGCAATAAACACAAGAAAGAGTCCTATTAAATACCCTGCAATATGGAAAAAAGGAAATGCTGAGATTAAAATTTCTTTTCCATGTTCTCTTCCAAGCCATGCATCAAATTGTGTTAAGTTGGCAAGTAAATTCGCATGAGTTATTATCGTTCCTTTGGGTCGTCCTGTAGTTCCTCCGGTATATTGGATCAATGCAGCATCCTGGTCGACATTGATAGGTACTTTTTTAATATTAATCTCCGTTTTCAGTGCATCTAAATATGGAATTACAGTTTTTCCCGGCCAAGGATCCATTTTTCCTTTAGGGATTTTTTTTATTAATTTGCCCATAAAGACCTTGAACCCAGAAAAGCCCATAAATTCGGATATATTTGTTGGAATTATTAATTTAAGATTTGGTAAATTATCTAAAAATTTTGATAATATTTTTTCATAGATCACATCCATAGTTACTATTGCCTTTGAATTAGAGTCCTCTAACTGATAATGTATTTCAGATGGACTTAAGAGCGGAGAGCATCCAGATACTGTTCCTCCTGCCATATATATTCCATAAACTGCAAATAAATATTGAGGTGTGTTGGGGAGACAAATTGTAACTACATCACCCTTCTCAATACCATTATTTTGTAAAAATGTAGCGAATTTTTGAGAATACTCTAATATCTCTTTATAGGTAAATGATGCGTCCATAAAAAAAATTCCAATCTTATCGGGAAATTCCATCATCTTTTTTGTTAGGAGTGTCCCAAGATCCTCCGTTGGGTATGTAAGACTGGGATTGACATGTTTGTCATAAGATTTTAGCCAAAATTTTTCAACCATATGCTTCAACTATTCAGATTTTAATTCAAAATGTAATAATAATTTCTCGTTCATTCTTTTTATAGTTAATATTTTTCAATGTATAATTTTTAGATAAAAAATTTATTTTTAGTATTGGAATATTATAAGCCTGGAATCCTTGTTCTTGAATAAACTATATCTAAGGCTTTAGAAATAATAGAAATAGTAATCAAAAAGACAATAGCAACAATAACATATGTCGCTAGTGAACGAAATGTAATTGAAACAATATAATGAGCTTCGCGAAACAAATCCTTTACACCTATAAAGTAAACTACAGTAGTATATTTAGGTAAGTACGCAGCTTCATTAGACCACGCAGGAATAACGCGACGTAGAGCTTGAGGCAATACAACATGTCGAATGCTTCCTATTGTTGACATACCCAGAGACTTGGCAGCCATAACTTGGCCACCCCCCACAGACACAATAGCTCCACGGAAATATTCTGCTTGATAAGCAGCGCTATTAAGAGATAACGCGATGATACCAATTAAGGTAATATGATCAAAAAAGATTATTTCAATGTTTTTATCGAATAAACTGAATGTAGACACAAGTCTCCAAGAACCAATAGGCCAGTTTAGACTAAATGGAAGGAAATAGAGTAAAAATAACTGAACAAGGAGAGGAGTACCACGTATAAGTTCTATATATCCCGTCGATACTTTTGAGAAAACTCGACCACCATATTGGCGAACGAGAGCAAGCATGAGCCCGAGAATAAAACCAATCGTCAGAGCAAAAGCGTATAACCACATATTCATTATAAATCCTGAAAGAATATGATCCCAGTATTCAAAGACTTTAAGGATATCTTCTATAGGTCCTGGAATAGTTTGATAAATCATTATAGTTCCTCCTTGTCCTTAAATTGCAGGAGTTGCTCGTGACTGCCATATAATACCTCTAATTGATTTAGGAACTTTTTTACTCGCTCTGATTGTGGGGATGTAAAGAAATGTTCAGGCGTACCACGTTCAATCATCAAACCCTTATCAAGAAAAATCATTTCTGAGGCTACAGCTCTAGCAAATCCCATCTCGTGAGTAACTACTATCATTGTTGTCCCTGATTTAGCAATATCAAGCATCACTTGAAGTACTTCTCCAATCAATTCAGGATCAAGTGCAGAGGTGGGTTCATCAAAAAGTATTACATCTGGTTCCATTGCTAGTGCACGTGCAATACCCACGCGTTGTTGTTGCCCACCTGATAATTCGGCAGGATAATGATTAGCCCATGCATCCATCCTAACATTTTTTAACGCTTGGAGCGCTTTTTCATAAGCGTCCTCTTTTTTCATACCTTTTACCCTACGTAGTCCAATACTTACATTATCAACAGCTTTTAGATGAGAAAAAAGATTGAATTGCTGGAAAACCATACCGATTCTTGATCTCATAACATTAATGTCAATATCAGAACTCATAAGATTTTGTCCTCGTAAGTATATTTCTCCTTTATCAGGTGGATTTAACATATTAATACAGCGGAGTAAAGTACTTTTGCCTGAACCACTTGGTCCAAAAATTACCTTAACTTCTTTTTCTTCGACATCAAATGATATTCCTTTAAGAACTTCTAGATTTTCATAGGATTTCCATACATCATTTATTTTCAATATTGATTGTTTTATATTTAACCACCCCCCAATCCTAGTTTTTTAAGTTTCTTAGTTTGTCGTTCACCAAAAAAGTTTGTAACAGGAAAGGTAAATAGGAAATATATAATCGCGACAATAACCATTGTTGGAGCCCAGAGTTCAGGATAGTTAAAAGAAATACGATTGGCGGCACGAGTTAGTTCTATGATACCAATAGCATAAGCAAAGGATGAATCTTTAATCACAACTGCATATTCGTTGGACCAACTTGGTAATGCTAATCTCAATGCTTGAGGGAATATGATGTGGATGAAAGATTGGAAACCGCTCATTCCTATCGATCGGGCAGCTTCCATTTGCCCAAAATTTACGGAATTTATTGCCCCACGAAATATTTGAGACTGATAGGCACCGCTACGAAGGCCTAAGGCTAAAAAAACACTAAACAATGGTCTTTGAAGAGGATTTATATACCAGAGTAACTCAACTGGTATTCCAAACGCAAAAATGAAGATTAACACTAAAATTGGAATTCCACGAAAAACCTTTTCATAACCACTTGCAAACCACATTAATTCTTTAGCACCATAAATGCGCATCAATGCAAGAGCTAATCCTATAATCAATCCTAATAAAAGTCCGATCCCTGTAAGTAATAATGTGGTGGGTAATCCAGTAGAAAGAATATAAAAAAAAATAGAGGGAATATCTGGAGTTTCACTCATGTAAACCACTTATCAATTAGAGCGTCTAAAGTTCCATCTTTATAGGCTTCAACAATAACTTTATTGACCACTCCCAGAAACTCAGGTTCCCCCAATCGAGTAAATAAAGCTGTGGGTTCAGCTAATACGGTAAATATAGATTTAAGATTGTATGTTTTGGACCAGACTGTAAATACTGGTTCGTCTACAAACGCCACATCATATATCCCATTCACCAAAGCTTGAATAACTACATCTGGCTCCGGGAGATCTGTGTAAGTTATACTATAACCAGCATCGATAAGATCATCTAACTCATATTGTTCTGCAGTACCTGTTTGAACAACAACACTGTAAGCAGTAAGATCTGTTAAATCATCTATTGTAAATGATTCATTTTCCAAAGATATAACCACTTCATTAGTACGAATATAAGGCACTGATGATGCAAGAACTTCTATACGCTCCGGTGTGATAAACATAGCCGCAGCAATTAAATCAATTGTTCCTCCAACACAGGAGCCTACTAATGCGTCAAATGCCATATCCTGCCATTCAATTGTAACATTAAGCTCATCAGCAATCAGATTGCATAGATCGATATCAAATCCTTCTAACTCATCCGTAACAGTATTATAAATCTCAAAAGGTGGCCAACCTCCACTAGTTCCAACAATCATATATCCTCGAGCGTTAATTTGATCTAATAATGACACGCGCAGTTGTCCTCCAATGAATGCGGGAACCAGCCATCCACCTAAACCACCTATCAATAAACAAATTACCATCCCTAATACGGCAAATTCTCTTTTCACGTGACGAACACCTCGTCATTCATTTTTACTTTTTATTTATTTTTATAGTTTTATTAAGATATATTTTTATAATAAATTTCAATAGTGACATATTTAATAAGTTTCTTAATAAAGCTTTTGATTCTTGAACTGATAACCTATAATAAGTGAAAAAAAAGTATAAAAAGGAGAGTTATATGCTCATTTAGTTTGCAAAACAATCATAAATATTTTTCTAAGGCATACAACATTTACAATTTTTCCCTTTTCTGCTTTAAATCATAGTTGAGATGAAGATTTTAATATATCATTAACTAGTTTTATTATTACTAAATAAAATAAAGAAAATTATTTTGTTTTTAAAACGATGGTTATCGCTCTTGTTAAACGAATCACATCCATGACTTTCCCTTTTACAACGGTTATTTGTTCCCTAGAGATAGCATGAGTAAAGTCTCCTTTTCCCTCGCATATTCTCACAATCGCTGCAGGATCGCCTGACATGACAATCTTTGCATCCGATTTAACTCCATCGAATAAAGTAACCTCTCGATTTCTAATTTCTATAAAATAAGGGTCTTCATTACTAAGATTGAATTGAAATGACATTTCCCAGTCAATATCGTTTCCAGCTATATTCGTGACAAATACCACCTGAGCTTTCGGATTCATGTTCATCTTTTCAACTGTATTCTTTAGTATTTCTTTTGATGCTCCCATTTTTCATACTCCTCCTTCAAATTCAGGTTTTGATATCCAATTATTATACTCATCTTCAGGGACAAAGAAAAAATCCGTCATTTTACCTTCTCTTTCCTTGTTAAAGACGGTTCTAACCCTTTTCCCTTTTTTTATTTTAGAAGGAACCAGATTTTCTGAGAAGATTCCTTGGAGTAAAGCAGTTTCGGTACCATCTAGCTTTATATAGCCTATCCCATAGGGTATAGCCTTGATAAACGCGGATGTGGTGTACCATACAATCGTGCTCACCTCTATCGTTCCAGTTTGTTTAACTTCGACCCAATTAGCAGGCTCATAACAATCAGAGCAATTTATTCTTGGAGGCATCCAAATTTTTCCACATTTTGCACATTTTGTACCTAAAAGCTTTTTATTGTTCATGACTTCTATAAAAAATTTGGATTGTCCCCCCATTGTATACTTATAATTAATCTTTATGACATCTCTTATTTGATGGTCATGGAATTCTTCATTCATGGTTGTTTTAATCCCTCCTCATTTGCCATTACAATTATTGCCGCATAAGCTGCTCCTGGGCCTCCTATAGAATGTGATATGGCTCGCCCTTTTTCGATTGATACTTGATGTTTCCCAGCATCTTCTCGCAGTTGAAGTGCTGCTTCTCCAGTTGACATAATTCCGGTCGCTCCAACTGCATGACCACATCCTATTAAACCTCCAGAAGGGCAACATGGTAGTTCTCCTTTCAACCATGGACCCTCACCTGGTTTCTCAAAGGAGTTTTCAATCCATGGACCCCCTTCTCCAAAAGGAACAAAACCAAGTTCTTCATAAGAAATAACTTCTTGACCGCTAAAAGCATCGTGAAGTTCAGCTAAATCGATTTGGCTTTTTATTTTGTTGTAATCTAATCCTGCCATTTTATAAGCTGCTTTTGCAGCATAAATATTTGAGTATAAGCGTCCCATATCTTCCCTATTACCTATAAAGCAATCAGTATTGGCCGCAGCTACTCCTGTTATCCATATGGGTTTCTCAATTCCTAATTCTCTGACTTTCGATTCGGATGCTAAAATTAATGCTGCAGAAGCTTCAGAATAGAGACAGCAATCTAACATTTTGAAAGGATAACAAATAATTCGTGAATAGAGTACATCATCTACAGTAATTTTCATTGGAGCCTGGGCTTTAGGATTTAGTAAAGCGTTCCCATGATTTTTTACACTTACATAGGCCATCTGTTCCTCTGTAGGATTCCCAAATTCCTCATAATGAGCATTTACCATAGATACATAAGAAGAAGCTGCCATCATTCCCATAGGATATTCATAGGTCATATCTGCGGAGTAAGCTATAGCATTTAATACTTCTGGAGTTGTGGTTCCCGTCTGCTCGTCATAACAGTCATTGCATTTTTCTAAACCTATGCAAAGACAAAGATCACTCAATCCAGATGCTACTTCCGCATATGCCATTCGAACCGTATAACCACCTGTTGCACCACCTGTTGCTACTCTTGTACCGGGTTTATTATTCATTCCAAGATAACTGTTTGTGAAAATGTCTGGCATGAATTGCCGTTCAAATAGTTCATTGTAAATCCCATATACTGTTGATTCTAAATCTTTATGTGTAATTTCTGCACCGTTTTTATTCGCGTCTTCGAGAGCTAGTTTTGTGGCATCATAAGCAAGCTCGAAATAGGTTTTGTCTAAATATCTTGCCTTAAAAGGAGTAACTCCTATACCAATTATCGCAACTTTAGATTTTGACATAAATATTTTATCACTTATCATAAATCATTATAATTTTAAATTGACAATTATATAATAATCTAAATACGGATTAATCATTAATTAATGTTTTAAAAAATCAAAAACTTAGAAAAAATTCACACCAAAAAAATAATATTCATAGTTTTTAGTCTAATTTGAGTTTTTTAGGAAATCCATTTATATGGTTGTAGAATTTAAAATTTTGATTTATCAGTTTAGAAGATCAATTTACTATATTTTAAATATAATTTTAGGTTAAATATCGTATGAATAATCAAGATTTAATCTTATGTGAATCTAAAGGTCGTATCGCCTTAATTACCATTAATAGACCAGATAAAGCCCACTCATTTAACGGTGAAATGTTAAAAGCATTACATGCTAAACTAATTGAAGCAGATAATGATGAAAAGATTAAATGCATTTTAATTAAAAGTACAGGGCAAAAATTCTTTTCTGCGGGTTATGATTTGAAAGAAATCACTGGTGATCCTCAAAAAGTAGCGATGATTATAGAATGGGGTAGAAAGGTAAATGAAACGATGCTCCTTATGAAAAAACCTATAATCACTCAAATTCAAGGTATTGCTGTAGGTTTTGGTGTCATGTTAATATTGGCTTCAGACTTAAAGGTGTTTGCTGATAGAACAAAAGAAGATTTATATTTAAGATTGCCAGAACTCGAAATTTCAGCATTTCCACAGACAGGGGCGACCTTATTACCCTTATTGACCTTTGGGTTTAATTATGCAAAAAATTTACTTTTTACTGCGGAAAGAGTAGGATTGAAAGAGCTTCAGAATATCAACTTTCCAACTAAAGTTTTCCCACTCGACCAATTGGATTCGGAGACTCTTAAATTTGCTAAAGAAATAAGCAAATATCAAACTAAATTTTTAATCTTCACAAAACAAATGTTAAGGATAATGGATAAAGGATTGGATAAAGGATTAATCAAGTCATATTTTGATTTGGAAGATGAGTGTGGAAAGGTTGCTTATGATAATAACATTAAAACCTTGAATGAGATTGATGAGTTTCTTAAAAAGATATATCAGAAATACACATAAATCTGTGATAAATAGAACTAGCTTATGAATTTTCATTAATTGCATTTCGAAACTTTTTTGCCGCAACTTCTGGATTTTCTACTCGAGTGATTGCCCCTCCAATAATAATAATATCTAAGTCGTAAGATTTCATCTTTGAGATATCTTTAACTTGAATACCTCCTGCAATTGCTAATTTTGGATGATCCGGTATATTTGCAACAGATTGTAATTCTAGTAAAGGTGAATATCTGGATTCTTGACGATCTAGCCCACTGTGGACTAAAGCATAAGTTAACTTTTTACCCATATAATTTAAATCTTTAATCTCCTCAAGTCTTTTTTTAGGGCGCCGTGACATTATAAAATCTGCCATAATTTCTACTTTAAATTCACGAGCCGCGCGTAAACTTTCTTCTATCGTAACGTTATATGCATCGGCCAATACAGTTATAATATCTGCTCCTGCTTTAGCAGCCATTCTTACTTCAAGATATCCCGCATCTGCAATTTTTAAATCAGCACATACTAATTTTTCGGGATAAATTTCTTTCAATATTTGAACTGATTTTATACCTTCAGACTTTATTAATGGAGTACCCGCTTCCAGAATATCTACATATGGTGCTACTTCCGATACTATTGTAAGAGCTTCATCCAAACTTAATAGATCTAAGGCAACTTGTAAAGAAGGGGATAATCTCTTTTCTTTTAGATTTTTCAATTAAATTACCTAATATAATTCTTTATGGCTAAAATATCAATTTAAAAATAATGATACAGCAAAGTAAGAAAATACAATTTTTACATACTAATGAAAAATTAGCTCTAAAATAAATCTTTTTTAATTTTGATTGAGTATTATTACATAATATTTAGAATAACTATAAAAATTAAATTATTAATGAACCTAAATGATAAAGACAAAAATAACTGAAATGTTTGGGATCAAGCATCCCATATTTGCAGCTCCAATGGGACCTTTTTATACAAAAGAATTAACTGTGGCTGTATCTGAAGCGGGCGGTATGGGAGTAATAAGCCATACCAACCTTTTAGGGAAGGATAGTTTTAAAACAATGAAGGAGGATATGGAATATGTGGTAGAACATACAGATAAACCATTTGGTTTCAATATTAGAACGGGTAGAATGCAATTTGATGCAAAAAAGCTTTGTAGACAAGTTCCAAAAATTATCATGGAGAATCAAAAACTCAAAGAACAATGTATTTATGCTTTAACAAGCGCAGGTTCTTCGAAAATGTTGCCTGCAAGCAAGAATTTTCAAGCACTCAAAGAAAAAAGTGATATTAAACACTTCCATGTTGCTCCTGCTGCTTGGTTAGCAGATAAATGTGTTGCTTCAGGAGTTGATGGTATGGTTGTTACTGGAAGCGAGGGTGGAGGTCATCAATCTTATGAAAAAACAGGTACTTTAGTATTACTTCAAGAAGTAATGGAAAAACATCCTGATTTTCCAGTGATTGCTTGTGGTGCTTTTGGAAATGGATACGGTCTCGCAGCTGCATTAGGAATGGGAGCAGGCGCAATTGCAATGGGTACAAGATTTATAGCATCACAAGAAAGTGAATTTCATTCAAAATATAAGGATATCGTCCCCCCCGCTAAACCTCAAGACACTATTTTAGTTACAGGATTTTTAGGGCCCATAAGATTATGGAAAAATCAATATGCTTTAAATCATGGCCTTATTGACAGTAGGGAAGAAAAGATGGCTGAAGAAGTAGAATTTACAATGGAACAGCTGATTGAGGATGGTAAACATTATGAATCTGTTTATTTAGACGGCGATCTAGTAACTGGAGCAATACCTCTTGGTCAGAGTTGTGGTTTAGTGTATAGCATAGATAAAGTTAAAGATATAATAGAATCAATTGTAAAGGTTGCTGAATCAAGGCTAAAAGAAGCTTCTACATATATACAATAATTTTTTTGTTTTAATTAAGATTTGATTGTGATAAGTATAAATTCAATAAGATCATAGGGAGGAAGTTATATTCTTAACATTATCCTAATAATGCCATCTTATTAATAACTCAAAAAAGATAAACGGATTAAATCTATTAATATTTAAAATATTACTCGACTAATTTTTAACTAAATTTTCTATAATTGATCAACTTTAAATATTTATTTTATTATGTTATGTTCTAAAAGAAAATCTAATAACAATAATTAAACGGTTAAATATGAAGCAAAATTACATTTCGTCAGTTAGTTGTTTCTTTCTTATGTTTCTTTTATCTTTGAGTATAGGTTCGATGTTTGTAATAGGTGATGAGGCACCTCCTTCTCAAGGAATTTTATTTAACGGACATGACTTCTCTGAAAACTACTGGGATATCATGGTTACTAACAATTCTAACTGGGATCATCCAGATGTGGACCCAATGGTCAGTTGGTTTAATAATACTTGGAATATAAAGTGGATAAAAGAGGATAATTTTGAGATGGGTATGTTTGCCTTTATGAACAAAACTCAATGGGATATGGGAAAAGAAAATGTATTTACAACTCCTGCTCAGATGTGGTGGCAACACGGTCATATTGCAGGCTCTGAAATCTTAATTGCGACTATGCATTCAGCATGGTATGGTTTTGGAGATAAGAATCATAATAGATTTTATGACGAAGGAACTGAGGAATTAACTCCATACTTTTTCATGGGTGCAAATACTCAAGAAGTACGCGACACTGGTATAATTTCAAATCCTAAAACAACAACATATCCTTTGGAACGATCTGTAAGCGGTTCTATAATCACTTATACATGGGGATATAAATATGAGAATGTTATCTTTTTTGTACCAAATATTGATCGTGATGCACCTACGCCTTACTTTGATTGGGGATTTAATTACTCTGATCCAGGAACTTATGTAGATGGATCTCATCACATAGGTAATATGACTTACTTTGAGTATCAATATACTTTAGAAATTGATAGTTCCGCGGGTGTTTCAACCTTATATCAAGATTACGAGACAGGAAAGATTGATAATATGGTTTATCGGGATAATATCAGTGATTCATGGGCATTTGCGAGTTATCCAGATGATCATTGGGTACCTAATGATTTTGCAATGTGTCTTGGAACGTATAGTTTCATTTGGGCAAAGCAAGATTGGGCTCTAACTCATCTCGGTGGCGCAATAAATAGAACATTTCACGGATCAGGTTTATCTACTGTAGAAACCTATCTTGGTGGTGTCCATGCATTTGATTTTAGGTTTAGTCAAAAGCCAGAATATACCCTTACAAATAGATCAAGCGTCATTTCAGGTACTTATAATGTCTCCTATGAATGTTTAGATGTTGCTTCCGATTCAGAATTCGTTAATTTTGTGTCCGGAATGACAGATTTAGTAGGAAAATTTGGTAGACTAATAGTTGGATATGTTATCAATCAAACAAATACTTTCATTCATGGAATTCCTTTTGAAGATGCATATAATCAGACCGATCCAGAAAATATGGCAGCTTTTTTCGTATCTTGTTATCCAGAGTATGGAGCTTATGGTGGTGGGAAACTTACCCACGATCCCGTGTTTGTAATGTATTTTTCAGTATCTAGTGCAATTCCAGGTTTTCCATTATTTTTTGTCCTAAGTTGCTTAGCGTTGGGAATAATAATCGTTTTGATAGAATCTCGAAATAAAAAAATGAAAAAATAAATTGATTTTTTTTTATTCTTATTTATCTTCAGTTTCACTTTAGATGGATTTTTTTAATCAAAAAAAATAATCCTACTATTAGGATAATATCTTAAGAGCATCTCTAGCGCTAGTTAAAACTTCTACCTTAGCTTCAACATATTCTTTATCCAAGATAGGCCATAGCATTTTTGAAACTTCGATAATTGCATCATCACCTTTTCCTTTTTCAATGTATATAATGTTATAATGTTTAATACCCTTTTTACCTTCAGCTGTTTGTAAAAATTGCCATTTCTTTACATAAGCAGGTGGTTTAGGAAGTTTTGTAATTTCTTTTAGAAGCTCTTTAGCTTTAGAGGATGGATACCATAAGATAATATTAAGAATCATTTTGTTACCTCCTTTTTTTAATTATAATAAAATAAATTTCAAAAGGTAGATAGCAATTAGGATTAATATTATAAGAATTTTTACTATTTTGTAAAAACAAAAAAGGTTTAAAGGATTGAAAGAAAGGAATATAAGCAAATTTAAATTGTTATTCTCTCAATTCTCTCCTTAAAATTTTGCCAACTACAGACTTTGGTAATTCTGGGATGATCTCAATTATTCTAGGATATTTAAATGCAGAAATGTTTTCTTTACACCATTCCATTAACTCTTCTTTTGTAACTTTACCTTGATATTCTGATTTGAGTGCTACATAAGCTTTAATATTTTCTCCCGCTTCTGGATCGGGAACACCAACGACACCCACTTCTGCTATAGCTTCATTGAGATACATTAAATCTTCAACCTCTCTGGGAAAGACTGAATGTCCCTTATATTTTATCATATCCCGTTTACGATCTTTAATGTGTAAATACCCCTCATTATCGATACAACCAATATCCGTTGTATAATACCAAGTTCTTCCCTCTGAATCTTTTCTTAATGCATATTCAGTAGCTTCTGGTCGGTTTAAGTAACCTAAAAATACTTGTGGACCACTGCCACATATTTCTCCAATATATTGCATTTCATTTACGCCACAATTATCACAATTTGCGTTAGGACATGGTGATAATATTTTTGAACCATCTTCTACATCAACTATTTTTATAAGAGTATCTGACACGGGGAAACCCACAGTATTTTCTTTGAACTTATGAAAAGGAGTAGCTGTCAAAAGGGGACTAGTTTCACTCATTCCAAAACCTTCTATGATTAATGCTCCAGTAGTATCTTCAAATTGTTGTTTAACTTCTAAAGGAAGTGGTGCAGCTCCACTTAAGCATGCAATAAGCGAAGTTAATTTTCCCTTATATTTTTTCGATTCGGGTTCAAGATTTATTTTTTGCCATAATGTAGGAACCCCGGGACCAAATACTGCTCCTTCCTTCATACACATTTTTAATATATTAGACAATTTGGAAGGGGGTTGGGGAAATAATATTAGTTTATATCCGAAACTAATACCAAAATTCATTGCTATAGATAATGCAAACTCATGAGCGAGAGGTAATACAACAAACATTCCACCTGTTCCAAAAGTTTTTTCTACTTTAGGTAATTGTGTTCTCGCCCATAAGGACCCCTGTTGTGCATTAATCACAAAATTAGCATGTGATATTTGACACCCTTTTGGAAGGCCAGTTGTCCCTCCTGTGTAAATTAAAGTTGAAACATCTTCTTTTGGGTTGATATTAACTTTAGGAAGATCTATAGGCATCCCGCTATCTAAGATATCCTGAAAAGTATGGAAATTAACGTTTCCTTTCTTTGTTGGCCAATTCTTCATTTTAGGAACTTTCCCCAATGCTGCTCCTAATTTCGCCTTTAAAGGAGAGAGGAATTCTCCTACTCCAGTCAAGATAATATCCTTTAAAGTTGGCATTTTACTTAGATCGTTTGTATGGAGATGCTCTTCGTAAAGTACATCTAACATTATTAATAATTTACCCTTAGAGTCATTAACTTGATGCACGATTTCTGAATAGCGATTTAAGGGAATTATTGGATTGGCAATAGCACCAATTCTTACGATGGCATAATATGAAATTACAAATTGTGGAAGATTAGGAAGATCTATTAATACTACATCCCCTTTAGTTATTCCCATTTTTGAAAGGGCTGTAGCAAATTGATCCACTAGAAGATCTAGTTCTTGATAAGTCATTCGAAAGCCCTCAAAATATATAGCGTGACTTTGAGGATATTTTTCAGCAGATTTTCTTAACATTTCCCCTAAAGAAATGACGTCATAATCAAAATGCCTTGGAGTTTCTTCAGGCCAATTCTTATCAATACCATAAAATTGAATTAAATCTTTTTTACTCAATTTTTTTCACTTCATTTTTGTACAAATATGATAATAATTAATTTCGTTCTATTTAAAATTATAATCATTTCAAAGTTTTAAGATTAGAAGATCTCAAATGCTTGATCTATATAACGCATCATCAGGAACAAAACTCATCATAGTTAAGTACTTCCTCTGTTCCCAACCTAATCGCTTATAAAAGGCAATAGCATTTTTATTATGTTTTTCCACAAATAAATGAATTTTATGAACTTTATTTTGCCTAAATCTGTCCATTAGTTCATGCATTAACATTTTACCGTATCCTTTTTTCTGGTAAGCCGGATCGACAGCGAGATGGTGTACATATCCCCGTCTACCATCATAACCTCCTTGAACCACAGCAATTAATTTATCATTTTCTTTTCCGATTAAAAAAAACCTTGGATTTCGTTCTAACATTTTTTGAATTTCTATCTTATCATCAGAAGATCCGATTGATATACCGGCTCGAATCCATAAATCTAAAACATCATTATAATAATCCATCTTAAAATCTTCAATTTCCATCAGTATCAACAAATGATTCTAATTTTAAATTGATAATTTTTTTTCTTAGTTCAGTCTTTTCTTTAATAATTGATTTTATATAGCTGGAAATCCGTTTTCTCCTATTTATATCTGATGGCATTGGCAGAATTACCTCTAATAATCGGTTTCCAATAGTCGCAATAGTTCCTTGAACAAATGTTATTGCTTGAATTTGTTTTTGGACAATATCAAGATTGATTAAATATAAAAGCAGATATGGATCAATTAAAGATGTGTTTTCCAATACTTTAATCTGAAAAATATGACTTTGAATTATAATTCGAGTGTCTAATTCCGTTATGTAGGCAACGTTACCAATAAGATTAGGACCACCATCTTTAACCAAAAGAATATCGCCTTCTTCAATGTTTTGTTTATCTTTATATTGTTGATATACTTCTTCAGAAGTTTTTTTATGTGAATTCAAATTTATTTCCCAGTTGCTTATATCACTAGTTCTTATAAAGGGTATATTCCCTAAACCATATAGATTTGAACCAATTTCATCTCCACGAGGTAATAATCCATTTTTATTGGTGAATATAATCCCTCGTTTAATTAATTCTAAGATTGAAATTAATTCATATCTAATGTCTTTCGCTAGCGTCTTTAATGCTTTTTCCACACCAATATAATAGCTGGGGATATAAATTTTATCTTTGATATCAGAAAACTTAATCTTGAAGACCTTCTGTTCTTTAAAATAATCAATTACCTCAGATTTATGTAAGTTTACATTTAGTTCGATTAATTCATCATCGATTATTTGATTTCCATTCTCATCTAATACTTTAGTTCCATCTTTATTCAATTTATGTAGAACTTTACCATCTTTATCATGACCTACTTTATCAACAATAGCAAAGTCTATTGAATAGTCCTCATTTAAATTCTTTAATTTCTGAAAGAATAATATACTAGTTTTATTACAAGTATATGGCTGGAATGTATCCTGATCTAGTGATATAATTCCAAGAATTTTGCCATTTTGTTCTAAGAACTCCCAGATATAGCGATCAGAAGGATTCCCGAAAATGCCTTCAGGGAGTACAATCCCTAATTTCCCACCATTTTTGAGTAATTGAACACATCTTTCAATAAATAATATTTGAGGAGGTTGTTTTTTAGTTAATTTCTTTTGCATTACCCAAGAATTATCTAATTGAGGTTTCCAAAGATGCCCCAAAGCATAATGTTTGAGAATATCCTTATTATCTATTGGAATTTTTGCTCCGAATGGTGGATTTGTAAAAATATAGTCAAACTTGTCATTTTTTATTACATTCTTTAGAGTTTCTTTATAATGAATGAAATCTAAAGAATCCTCACAATAGATATTTGCAGTTCCACCACTTAAAATCTCTAAATACAATTTACATAATTGAGCCAAAAAAGAATCCTTATCTATTCCATAGAAGTTAGAGATAATTTCTCTTTTATTTTTATCTAAAGTTTCTGCATCATCTTGATAAGCATTCCATAATTTCTTCCAGATTAGACTTTTAGCTTCTAATAGAAAACCTCCATGCCCACACGCAGGATCAAGTATCTTGGATTGAATATCAGGATTTAAATAACTAACCATGAAAGAAATAACATTAGGAGGAGTAAAAAATTGACCTCCTTCGTCTTTTAAAACCTTACTAACAAAAATTTCATAAGCATCACTTAAAATATCTTTTGATGATTTAAGAAGCGATATCTCTTGTAACTCCTTTACAATTAAAAAAACTAATTCTTTAGTAAAATCGATTTGTTCATTATTACTTATAGTATTTCTAAAGCGTTCTTTTACCTTGAACTCAAAAAATTTTCGGATTCGCTCCAGTAATTCCTTTTCATTTTCCCCTTGTTTAATGTAAAAATCTAATTCTTCCTCTTCCTCTTTGTCTAGTTCATCCACTAATTTACATAACAATAAATTAATTATTTGTTTCGATCGAGCTCTAGTATCAGTATCTGTGTATTTTAATTTCCCATATATATGTTGATTAATTATATTAAATGCTGTTTTTAAGTTGGGAGATATTATCAAATCCTTTTTTTTCAAAATAAAAGGTTGGTCTTTTAGAAAGCTAGATATTTTTTCCTGCATCTATCCTATTTTTTTTCCAATTTAGTTTTTAAACAGTGTGAAATCAATATCCTCTCTATGGTTACCTTTATTATTATTATTTTTTATTAAATGAAAATTAATTTTATTTATGAGTCAAGATGAGTTAAATTTTGGAAACTTTGTCGATTTTAGTATAAAAAAGCGATTTGGGATAATAACACTAAATAGATTGCATCGATCAAATGCATTTACAATCGATTATCTCAAAAACTTGAAAAATGCCATCGAATATTGTCAAAATAATTCTAAAATAAAAGGAATAATCCTGACTAATAATGGAAATTCTTTTAGTACTGGTATGGACTTAGGAGAGATTACTAATTATGATTATGACCAAGTTAAAGAATTAGAGAGTATTGCTGCAACAATTTGTAAATTATTGTATAATGGCAAACCGGCCATCTGCGCGGTTAATGGAAGAGCAATGGGAGAAGGTGTAGTTTTTTTAGTTTGCTGTGATTACAAAATTGCTACAAAAGGGAGCTTTTTTCAAATGCCCGAGATAAATTCAGCTATATTTCCCGGAACTGGCTGTGTGATCTTATTCGCAAAGATTATAGGGATAAATTGGACAAAGAAGATGTTAATGTTTAGTGAAAAAATTGAAGCAATCAAAGCTTTGGAAATTGGCTTAATCGATTCTATAGTTCAAGATAATGATGAACTAATGAAACTCGCATTAGAAAAAGCTACGTTCTTGCATTCTAAGAACCAGATTGTATTAAGCGCTATAAAGTTAATGAGTAATCATTTAATGGATAAGAGTTTTTCAAAAGCTTACGAGATTGAAAAATTGGGTTCAAATTGGTATAATTATGAAGACAAAGCTCTCCTTATCGAAAATTTAAGAAAGAAATTCGATTGGGAAACATAATAAATAAAAAGATAGAAAATAAAAATACACTATTAAAAATATTAGTAGTTGATAAAAATGTCTTGGGAAGAATATAGTCATTATCCTCACACTATAAATGGTGTAATAGAAAAATGGGCAAAAGAGAGACCAAATAAAATAGCTCTTTTCTTTTATGACACGGGAAAAGAATATACCTATAAAGATTTTAGTGATGCCATATTTGCAATGGCTTTTAAATTATTTAATATGGGTTTTAGGAAGGGAGATATTATTGCAACGTCATTACCTTTTCTTTATGAACATATCGTTCTTGGTTATGCCTGCGCTAAATTGGGAGTTATGTGGTGTCCAATGGATTTGAGATTAAAACCCCCAGAAATAATGAGAAATCTCAGTTTACTAAAAGAAAAATGTAAAATGTATTGTCATCTTGGAAAAACTTCAGCCGCAAATTTTGGAATGATTGGAGCTGCAGTAATGAAAAACAATCCTTGGTTAAAATATATAGTCCAATTTAGCACTCCAGAAGATAGATATCGGGAAGGTATAATCCCCGCTTATAAAATTGCTAAAGAAGCGAGGGAGGAAATAATCAAAGCTATGATAAATCCTGATTCTATGAAAGATTTCAATATAGAATGCTCAAAAGTTAGTGAAGATGATCCCATATTAATCATTTTTACCACTGGTTCAACTGGATATCCGAAACCTGCTATGTTAACTAATAAAGGAATAACCTGCCAAAATATGTGTCTAGCTAAAGGCTTAAATTCCGAAGAGGAAGATATCATGTTAGTAAACCTCCCCCCTTCTCATGTGGGAGGGACGACAGAGCAGTTCATGACACCTTTATTTAAAGGAGGCTCAGTGGTTGTCTTACACATATTTGATCCCGCAAAAACGCTTGATGCCATCCAAAAGTATAAAGTTACTATTATGGGACAAATACCTGCCTTATTTGTTATGGAATGGAGACTTCCAAACTATAATGAATATGACATTAGTTCTCTTAAATATGCAATCGCTGCAGGGCAGCCTGTTGATAGACCTTTTCTTGAAAACTTATCTAAAATGGCTCCAAATCTCTTTACAGGGTTAGGACTCACAGAGACATCAGGATTTTGTTCTTATACACCAACAAATCTAACGTTAGATGAATTTACTGGAACACTTGGTTTTGATTTTCCAATTTATCCAATGTCGATACATGAACCAATGAAAGAGGATGGTATCGTTGGAGAAGAAACATCAATGGGAGAAATAGGTGAAATATGCTATAAAGGACCGCAAACGTTTCTGGGGTATTTTGGAAATGAAGAAGCCACTAGAAACACCATATCTCTCGACGGATATCTCTATACAGGAGATATGGGATACATTGATGATAAAGGTTTACATCTTGCAGGAAGAAGAAAATTCCTAATAAAGCCTAAAGGATATCAAGTTTTTCCTCCAGAGGTTGAAAATTTTATAGCAGAATTGCCACAAGTTGAATTCGTAGGTGTAATAGGAGCACCACATGAAGTATTTACGGAAGGAATAATCGCTTATATAAAGTTAAGAGACGGAGAATCACTTTCAGAACAAGAAGTTATAGAACATTGTAAAGGTATGGCTTCATATAAACGACCATCCTTAATTGTATTTTTGGATGAATTTCCATTAAATCGCGTAGCGAAGACTGACTATGTTGCGTTGAGAGAAAGAATAGATGATGATGTTAAAAAGGCAAGATACTTAGGAGGGTGGGATAAATAATAAAAACTTTTATTTTCCTTTTTTGGAACTTTCTGATTTACTTATAGCCATTTCTTATGTGGATTATTCATAAAAAGGAAATTTACATAATCTTTAAATCAAGGCTAAAGTTAATAATCCTTAGCTATCGTTATTTGTTCAACATTCCGTTAAACAAATCTCTTATGAGAAAAAAGCTGAAAAAACAAAATAGAAAAAATTAACAAAGTAAATCTTAAAATAAGATACAAGATTTATAGGTGAAGAATTTTGGCAAAGAAAGATGACTCAAAAGTATTTATTGGCAGAAAAAAGTCGATGAGCTACGTTATGGCAGCTATGGTGATATTAAATGATAAGCCCGTAAGAATTTTGGCCCGTGGGCGTTCAATATCACGAGCTGTCGATGTAGCAGAGATAATCATTAGGAAATTTGTTCCTGGAAGTACTTATGGTGAAGTCTTAATTGATACAGAAACCATTACCAATCAAGATGGAACAAATACAAATGTATCATCCATAGAGATTGAGATTTTTCCCCCAAAGAATAAAAAGTAAATAATCAGGAGAAAATCAGGAGACTTTCTCGCTTCTTTTTTTTATTTTTAGTTTTTTGATTTATATATAATTCATAAAATGAATTTGTAATGGTTAAGGTCATAAATCGGTCGATAACCAATCTTTTGATAAATACTATTTGAAATAGGGTTACTTAAATCCGTAAATAAAAAGCAATATTTGTTACCCTCTTCCAACAGTTGGCGACTTAATTTGGCTACACACTCAGTTGCATAGCCATTTCTCCTAAGTGCTAGGGGTGTATACACTAAATTAACAGCAATTCCATTTGGCGTTCTTCCTGCTTTCCGTGCCATCGAAACGGGCTCGTTATTATCGAATAATAAATAAATCCGACTTTTGCCACTTTCAATTTCGTCACTTATATTTTTAAGACTTTGATTCAATTCTATTTCGGTTACCTCCTCTAATGCTTCACTCATCATATCTTTACTCCACTTAAGCACCAGTGACTGAAAATGCTTATTAGCAACTGAAATTCGTCTTTTTCCCAAAGTTTCTGTTGTAACTTTTTCTAATTTGTAGAGCCTTTCTTTTCTTAATAACTTAAATGATAGATTATTAACTTTACACCATAATTTAGTAAATTTGTCAGCTGCTTCTTTAAGACCTATAACACCAGGTAAATTTTCATTCCTTTTAGCAAACTCTTCTACTAATAGTTCAATATAATTCAAATCATTGCTAAAGGAGAGCAAGAGATCGCGAGGTGGTGTTCTTATTGCTAAAGCATTTATTAAATTATTTTTAAGAACCAAACTTAAACTTGGTACTTCTACCCCATAGCGGTTAATATTATCTTTCAGGGCATGAAGGACATAAAAGAGAAGTCCGTTTTCGACCTCGTGTTCCATTAGAAAAGGAGATGCCATATCATAAAATATATTTATATCATCATAAAATCGTACTTCCATACTACTTAAAGAAGATCTTTTTTATAATAAAGGTTCGATTTTATGAGAAGTTACGAGTTAATTTATTGTTCCTTTTAATTCTTCCAATTTCTTCTGAAAATTCTCAATATCTGATTTTTTGATTTGTTCGCCATTTATATCGTGAATAATCTTAATAAAATCTTTAATTAATGGATGCTCCAGTATTTCACATCTTTGATTTAAGGTATTAACACTCAGAATCAAAGCAGAATCTAAACTTTCCCCCATACCTAATACATCCTTGAATAATAATTCATTATTTTTAGTATAGGATAATATTACGATGTCTTCTAAAATTTGCGACCCATCATTTTTCTTAATTATCTTAAATTCACACATGTCCTAGATTCTCCTTTTTTTTATTTCTTTTTAATTTAAATTAAACCTTTTGAGTTTATTTAAAGTAAATAAAACTAACTTTTTTATTTTAGTCTTAATTTTTAGAATTAATATATAGTTTTACCTATTTTTTAATCGGAAATTGAGGAAATATAGATGGCAAGACCATATCAAAAAGCAAACATTCCCGGACCAGAAATGGGTACCTCTGTTTTTGATCCGAAAGTGATGGCAAACATTCTTAAAAGTCCAAAGAAAAAGGTTTTTGTTATCGGAGCAGAATCATTGAATTGGGAATTAGATGGAAAAAAAGTTGCTGATTATTATGTCGACATAGCAAATAAAATTAATACCCATGTTGTCTCTACGGGGCATACGTATGGATATTTAAAGGATAAAATTCCCAACGATAAATTATGGGATATGTCCTTAATCAATATTACAGGTAGACTTCAAGATAAAGACTGGAACGGGTTAGATGGAAAAGGTCAATATAGTATGGCAATCTTTGGTGGACATTTAGTATATTATGTGAGTCAAACGCTAAGTAGGTTAAAAAACTTCCAAAATCATTTGAGAACTGTTGAGTTAGATAAATATTCACACCCAAATGCCCGATTTAGTTTACCGAACCTTAGCGATGCTGATTGGAAAGAATTTTTGGAAAAAGTAATTGAAAATTTATAAAAATCAAATTAATGAGATATTATAAAAGAGGTTAAAAATATGAGTTTTTCAGATATGCCTGTTGATGTGGGCCCAGTTTATGAGGGTGAGCGCATCAGAGCAAACCAAATGTATGTTGAACTTGGCGGACCTAAAATGGAGAAGCATTTTGAGCTCGTGAGAGTAAAAAATCCAAAAGATATCAAAGATGGTCAAGTAAAACTAATTGGACCTGATATTAAAGACATGAAAGAAGGCTCAACCCATCCCATTGGAATTTTTATTGAGGTTGCAGGTCCAGAATTAGAGGAGGATTTAGAAGCTGTTTTCGAAAGAAGAGTTCATGAATTTTGCAATTTTGTAAATGGAATAATGCATCTCAATCAAAGATATACTAATTGGATGCGAATTTCAAAGGCAGCTGTCGAAAAAGGGTTCAATAGTTTTCAGATGTTGGGCACAATATTGATTAGATTGTATAAAGCAGAGTTACCAATCATTAAGCAAGCACAAGTAACTATTTACACTGATCCGAAAGAAATTGAAAAGCCTTACGAGATGGCTATGGAAATTTATAGTAAGAGAGATGAGCGAGCGAGAACTATCCATGATGAAGATGTAGACATGTACTATGGTTGTGTCTTATGCCAGAGTTTTGCACCTACTCATGCCTGCTGTATTACTCCAGACAGAACAAGCTTATGTGGTTCAATTAATTGGTTCGATGCTAGAGCTGCTGCTAAAGTAGACCCTAAAGGACCATTATTTGAAGTTCCGCCAGGTGAGTGCCTAAATAGAGAAGCTGGGGAATTTTCTGGAATAAATGAGATGATTAAAAAACGTTCCTTAGGAGAAATCAATAAAATATTTCTATATTCAGGTATGGAATATCCTCATACCTCTTGTGGTTGTTTTGAGGCAATCGATTTTTTCATTCCTGAAGTGAATGGATACGGAATTGTAGACAGAAATTATGATGATGTTGCAATCAACGGCCTTCCCTTCTCTGCAATGGCAAATCAGACTGGAGGAGGTAAACAGATGCCAGGATTCAATGGAATAAGTATTCAGTATATTATTTCTCCGAAATTTCAGCAGTACGATGGTGGTATCGAAACCGTTGTTTGGATGCCAAAAGCAGTCAAGGATCGTGTAGCAGAATTTTTACCTCCAGATTTAGTTCCTAAGATAGCCACTGAGGAAGAGGTTAAGGATTTGAATAAACTAAAAGATTGGTTAAAGGAACATGACCATCCTGTAGTTAAAACTTGGACTGAGCTTGAAGCTGAAGAAGAAGAAGAAGCTGAATACGAAGCAGAAGGTGCAATGGTTCCGATGGGTACTGTTGGAATGACCATTCCGGGAGTTGGCGGTGCTGGTGGTTTTAAAATAATTTTAAAGAATTGCAAGATTCACGCGGAATCAATCATTATTAAAAAGATTGAGCCCAAAGGCAGAAAATAGATTTTAAAAATATAATCTTTATTTATTTTTTTACTTTTTATCATCAAGTACGTTTGAGATCATATTATAGGTTCTAATCAATATCTATCATTTCTTGTCTCTTAATTTCTCTAGCTCGTAAAATATCTCGTTTAGTTATAATTCCTAACAAATTGCTTGTATCCATAGGATCTACTACGGGAATTCTTCCATAACCGTAATTTTCAATCTTTTCTAGAATGTCGAAAGCTTTATCTTCTGGAAATGCGGTAACTAATTTTTTCGACATACATTCTTCTACAAATGTGGATTGCATTTTATCTGGTGCTACTTTGAATAAATCTCTATATACGATAATGCCTATAAAGCGATTATTGTCAATTACAGGAAAACCGGATCTCCCGGTATTCTTGATCAGCTCAAAAAGTTCCTTTACTGTTTGTTTCGGACTAACACTTAGAAATTTTGTATTCATTATCTCGTGAGCTTTAAGATTTTCCAAAATATCTTCGATATATTTTCCTCTATGGACAGGAGAATAACTTTGGGTTTTTACTTGACTTTCATAAATAGACCATTTTTGACTAAAGATATAGGCCACCGTACACGCTAGCATTGCTTGAACTAGAAGAGAGTAAGTGTTAGTCATTTCAGAAACCATAATTATTGAAGCGATGGGGACATTGGCGACTGCTGTTATAAAAGCTGCCATTCCTACAATGGTAAAGGATGCAATTTCTATATTAAATAGGGGTAATAATAATTGCAGGAGTAAAGCTAAAAAACCCCCGATCGTAGCTCCAATTACTAATGAAGGCGCGAATACACCTCCACTACCACCAGATCCAACAGTTAAGGTTGTAGCAATAATTTTTGCAAAAATAATAATAAACAACAGTAGCAGGGGAAATTTAGCATCGATAGTATTTTGAATAATTCCATAACCAGGACCGAGGATATCAGGTATAATCAAAGCGATCATTCCCATAATTCCTCCCCCAATCGCTGGTTTTAACATTTTAGGAATCTTAATTTTCTGAAATACATTATCTTTAAGAAAGTAGAAAAATTTAGAGAAGAAAATTGCAATTCCCGCACATAGTAACCCTAAAATAGCGTAAAAGGGTAGATTATTGATATTTAAGCTGAATTCTGGGGTAATAAATATAGGCTCAAAACCAAAAAATAATCCAAATATTGAATAAGCCACTATTGCTGAAATAAATGAGGGTAATAAAGCTTTGACTTCAAGATCGCGTTTATATAATACTTCAATCGCGAAAATAGCTCCTCCTAAGGGTGCTTTAAAGATCGCGCCAATACCTCCCGCTGCACCGCATATTATTGCTGTTCTTCGGTCGCTATCACTTAACTTTATTTTTCTTATAAACCATGATCCAAAACCCGCTCCTATTTGTGCAATAGGGCCCTCTCTTCCTGCACTTCCCCCTGAACCTATTATTATTGAAGAAGCGACAGCTTTTACCAGTGGAACCCGTTCTCGAATCTGACCATTTTTGTAATGAAAAGCTGCGATATAGGCATCTGTTCCATGCCCTTCAGCTTCTGGTGCGAATTTGTAAACAATGAATCCCGAAACTAACCCTCCAATAATTAAAATCAAAGGAATTCTCCATGAGACCATACTAATTGAGGTGAAAGAAAAAGGGTTGATCTCTCCTCCAGAGGATGGAAGTGTAAATCCACCAATGTATCCTAGTAAAAAGGCAGAGCTGAATTGCAGTAAAAAGAAAAAAATTACAGCCCCCAAACCAGAGATAATACCAATAAGAGTTCCTAAAATAGCCCATCGTGTAAAAAACTTTAATTCTTTAAAGGATTTCATATAAGCAGCTCCTTTATTGAATTTTATTTCTCTATTAGGTTATTTTGAAGTAAAATCATAAATGAATTATTAAATTATGGATCTTCAATTTATTAATAATTATCACTTATAATTTTCAATTTTTCTTTTTTATAATCTTAACCAGCAATTTTTTTATTCTCTTTTGGTAATATTTTCTTATAATTTAAATACAAAGTTAAAATCTTAATTATTTTAAAAAAGAGGTTGAATAAATAAATGGGTAAAGGTGGATTGGTTTTGGGAGTAATTGCATTAATATTAGGAGCTAGTGGTTTAGGTTTCGGTCTAATTACGTGGATAGATCAAGGTAAAACAGATTTTTGGTATGATTACAAAGAAGCTACATTTACACCACCAGATCTAGTATATGTAACCGTTCCAGATTTATACGTAATTATTGAATTGGATGCTAACGCTACGATTCATATGTTATTCACAACCAGCACGAGGATTCTTCCTGATCCTGTAAGTTTTGCAGATATGATTTTCTATTTTTGGATTGATGGAGAAAGGCTTTTTGACCCTTTTACTCGAGCAGGGCCTTATCAAGGAGACGCAACTTATCAATACTATCCAGTAGCACTGCAACATGCTCAAATTCTAGCTGCTGGGATTCATAACATTAGTGTTGTAGTAATTTCTGAAACCCCAGGTAACTTTATGAGACATAGCGCTCTTGCTGTAACTCGTTATTAATAAGTAAATTTTACTTTTTTTTTTTACTTTTAGCCAGATATCACTTGATATTATGATCTTTCAATGTGTAGACCTTTTCTTGATTGTTTTGGTTCTAATCTAAAGAAATATTTTGCTGTTTAATACTTTTTAATCTTTGAGTAATATTCCATCTCTTTACTAATATTACAATTTCTTTTGGAACAAAATCCTCCCAAGGTTCATCGTTAATCATTGCTTCTCGGATATTTCGGGCACTTAAGCCTTTTTTTTCTAATGGAACTTCCCATAAAACATGTATCTTAAATCCAAGATTTTCGAGATATTCCTTTTTTTGCCTACCCCAATCATCATAAATAGAAAGAAAAAAAACAGCATCAATAGGTACATAATATTTAAGTAGTTCTGGAATGTTAATCGGAAAAGGTACGATAGTAAAATCCGCTAAGCTAACTCCATTTTCTATTAATGTTTCTCGAATCATTACCAATCTTTCATAATAAGTTAATGGGTTATTAATTGTTGTACTTCGATGAGGATTGGCTTAATGATTCTTTGTAAGTTTTGGATCTGGATTAGTAATTCCTATTATAATATGTTTACAAAGTTCCTTACCTGCTAATAAAAATTTGAGATGATCATTATGCAGAATTTGAAATCGACCATGTATTACACCAAGTTCATAGATGCATTTTTTCATAATTAAGTACGTTAATTTTTTTTTAAAATATTGTATTTCGATTAATTCAAAAAAGATTAAGAATTTTGCTATATAATTTGGTATAAACTCATTCGGGAATGAAGCAAACTGATTTTTAAAGAAGATATAGCAGAAGCTAAAGAAAGGATGGAAGCATGGTGGGATCATGAAATTATTGATAGACCTGTTATTTCCTATTATGTTCCTAAAAAAGGTAGCGTACCCTTAGGTTATATTGATGCTTTAAATGATGATTGGTATCTAGCACAGCATTCTGATGAAATCAGTGAGAGTTTAAAGAATTTTGAAGAAAGAGCATTACATACTTATTTTGGTGCTGAAGCTATCCCTTCATTTATGCCTAATTATGGTCCAGGAGTTTTAGCTGCGGTGTTCGGTATTGAACCAAAATATGATTCTAAAACTGTTTGGTATCACCAACCAACGAAACCTGAAGATATTATTGAATTACTTGAAAATGTAAAACTAAATCAAAGTAATAGGTGGTATACACGGCTGCTAAAAGTCACAGAAATTGCATCTAAACTTGCCGGGAAGAATTATCAAATTTCAATTGTAGACATTGGTGGCGTTTTAGATATACTCTCTTCTTTTTTAGGTCCTACAAATATATTGTTAACTATGAAAAGACAACCTGAAATTATTGACAGATGTAGAGAAATTATTTTGGAAAAAATATTATTTCTATTTGATAAATTACAGAGTATTATTGATAGGCATTGCGAGGGATGTAATACATGGTTAAATGTATGGAATAAAAAACGTTGGAATCCAGTTCAATGTGATTTCATAGCGATGCTAAATCCTAAGTGGTTTAAAAGGTTTGTGCTCCCCGATATAAAGACCCATATCGAGAGATTAGATTATGCAATATATCATATGGATGGACCATATCAGCTTCCTTATTTAGATGACTTCTTAAAAATTTCAGAACTCACTGGAATAGAGTGGGTTCCAGGTGCTGGTGAGCCAGGTCAAGGAGCGCCAGAATGGATGCATCTTTATAAAAAAATCCAGAAAGCGGGAAAAAATATTGTAATAGATACAACTCCTGAAAAAGTCCCCTATATTTATCGTGAATTAGATCCAAGAGGATTGTTTGTTAGAACATACTATCGGTCTAGTAGATTTGCTGAATATATGTTACCATCCTTTTTAGGAGGAGAAGAAGGAAGGATCGTACATGAAGCTGTAGATTGGGTGAAAAGCAAAGGTAAAAATTATATGAACAATGCAGAATTTCAATTATTTTTAGAAATGAACGATCTAAATGTCGATAAAAGGCTCAAGAAGGAACTATTGCAATCCGTTAATAATATGTTTAAAGAATGGTCAATTTTCTAATTATTAACTCGTAGACTTCGCAAAATCCATATAATAATAAATTATATTTAGTTAATTACTGAATTTTCGGTCTTATCCAATTTATAATCAAAGTTAGTATAATTTTTTTAAAAAATTATAGTATAACTGATGTTACCAAAGATTTACCTTGAAAAACAAGATTCGAAAGATTTTTCTTTTATTCATGCTAGCGATCTTCATTTAGGAAGTCATCAATACAGAAATGAAGAGAGAGCAAATGATTTCATTAATGCATTTGAAGAAATACTTACTCTCGCAAAATTAAATGAAGTGGATTTTATCTTATTAGGAGGAGACGTTTTCACATCCCTAGAGATGCTTCCAGGTAAGTTAACTCGGATAATCTCTGTGATACTTAATTTTAAAAAATCGACCCAAAATCAAATACAAATAATCGCAATTGAGGGCAATCATGATATAAGAAAATTTTCCCTAGGAGTAAGATTTAGAAACCGAGGGCAATCTTGGTTAAAGTTATTAGCAAGTTTAGGAATGCTTATACTTCTTGATGCAGATTTAAATGCTTCGCCTGAAAATAGATTTACACTTTATAATTTTAATACAAATTCTGGGGGAAAAGTACAAATAAAGAACGCTATAATTTATGGAACTAGATATTTAGGTGAGAATCCTAAAGAAGAACTGCTTAAAATAAAAGAAGCAATTGAAAAAAATGATGGACTATTCCATATATTATTACAACATTTTGGAATAGAGGGACAAATGGAAAATGTACCAGGTATTAATTATAAAGATGTGGAGTGTTTGAAGGAACGTATAAATTATTTAGCACTTGGCCATTTTCACCTACAATTTACAATTAAAAATTGGATATATAATCCAGGATCATCAGAAGCGACTTGTACTTCAGATTTCTTCTTTAAGCGAGGGATATTTCTTGTTAAAGTATCATATGATCATGGATATAAAAAAGAAGTTAAGCAACTCAAATTGTTAAATCGAAGGGCAGTCTGGATAAATATTTATTTTAAGATTCCATTCCAGAATAAAGATCATTTGAAAGAGTATATTCTTAAAATGCTGGAAGCATCATTAAAGAAACAAGAGCCTTTATTAATTAACCACCGTAATCATCATAAACCTTGTTTATTTTTAAAAATTAATGGCATCAAACCGTATAAAGGGTGTAAAATAAATGAAAAAGAATTGAATCAAGTTATCTGTGAAAAATTTCCTTTTGTAAATGTTAAAATATATCAAAAGTTTACAGAACCTATAAAATCAATTATAAAATACCTTTAAATGAATTAAATTACAATTTTTTAAAGTTATAAAAACAATGAAAACCCAATTATTCATATGAGTTATAAATCTTTAATTGGTAAAAATAAATTTTTTTCTATATTCACTCTTCTATTTTCTTTCTGGTTGCTCTTCTTGATTATTTTAACTCTTTTTAGTAATAGAGTTGTCACTTTTTACGATGTTTTAGGACAGACTGATGTATCTTCTGAATATTCTAGTTTTTTTCCAATTGCAAGATATTTTTTTGAACCGTTTGCCGCAATAGCATTTATTGTAGAATATGAATTTACATGGCTGTTTTTGTTTTTTATATTTTATCCAATATTCAGAATCGGATACTTTTTTTTAAAAAAAAGTGGTAGATTAAATTCAAAGAAATTTTCTTATCTTAAATGGGTAATTTGCGATTTTATTGAATTTTGTTTTAAGATCTATTCCATAGCGTTGGTTATTATTGGATTGTTTGTTTTAATCGGCTATTTGGTCCAAGGATTCTTTTTCGTAAGCAGATATTTTATGATACCCGTTCAAATTGCGATCCATTTATGTTATACCTTAATGATAATAAAGGCATGTTATAT
This sequence comes from Promethearchaeota archaeon, assembly GCA_011364975.1. Lineage (GTDB taxonomy): Archaea > Asgardarchaeota > Lokiarchaeia > Sigyniarchaeales > SOKP01 > SOKP01. The sequence goes on from RDOE01000014.1 coordinate 36,816, forward strand.
TATCTTAAAGTTGTTCCATCCCAAACTTAGATTTAATCTATCATCAAAGTTTGAAAAAAGAGTAAATTCAATTAGAGCAAAATTGACGAAAGAAATAGTTTACTTAATTGGAATTGGATTTATTCTTCTTGGAACTAATATTGTGATCATTTCCATAAAGTTTGTGCCACATCAAATTATTCCAGAAACAATATTGGATGATGATGAATTTCTGATTGACTTTCATGTTCATACCATATATTCAGATGGATGGCTAACTCCCGAAGAAAGAGTTATGTGGTATATTGAACATGGAATCGATGCTGCATTCTTCACAGATCATGATAATCTTCGAGGATATTTCATAGCAAAAGAATTTGTAGAGAACAATAATTTAAATCTTAAAGTTCTTATTGGAGAAGAATGGACTGACCATGAGAATGATATCCATATGAATTACTTTGGGATTGCAGAAGAAATAGTTCCGCTTGAATCCTATACTCCTAGTGGTCCTGTTGCGATGAATGCTTCTGATTTAATTTCTTATGTAAAATCTAAGGGAGGATTTATAACTGTAAATCACTATAATTATGATCCTAATAATGGAAGTTTTGGAGTACCATATACTTTAGAGCAATTACGTGATTGGGGCGTGGATGGGTTTGAAATAGTTAATGGAGGTAGTTATCGAAATAAATATGAGGATATCCGCCAATTTTGTTTAAGTAATAATTTAATTTGTATTGGTGGCTCGGATATTCATACGAATGAAGATTTAAATACGTTCATTCGGATAAGGTTAACTGATCCAAGTAATTTTACTGTTGCAAATATTTTCAACAATCTGAAGAATAACACTCATGAAGTTATTGCGATTGAATTTTATCCGAAAATTGTTGATTTTACAGGAGATATCAACGATTTAGGGTTTTATATAGTGGAAGAATTTTTAAATTATATTTTAAATATCGATGCCTTTCAAGGATTATCATGGATTATTTGGTCCTTAATAATATTTATCATCTTAGTATTTAGCTATCGAAAGCTAAAAAAAGTAGATATCGAGCGGTTTAAATTTAAAATCTCATAATTATTATATTATAAGGAAAAGAATTATATGTAATAACCATTTCTATCATCGTCGTATTTATCGGTGTCATCATCCTTATCGTCATCATCCTCACCACCTCTCATAGCTTTATTAAAAAACTTTATGATATCATCAGGATCTATATCATTCATTTCACTAAGGTCAATGCCAATAATTCCCTTTTTGAAAGGAGCAGCTTTATTTTGGATTTCCTTTTCAAGTTTTTCTTGTCTCTTTTCAAGGATGATTAATTCTTTTTTCATAAGATCTTTCAGTTCATTTGCCACTAATTCATCTAGTTCATTTGGAGTAAATGCGTCGAGAAGATTATTACCATATTGTTTCGAAATTTTTTTTAATGCTTTTTCCTTCTTGAATTCTGGTATTTGTTTAATCGAATCTAAACCAAGAATACTAATTATATTCAACCAATCGAGTTGGTAAGTCCAAGGTTCTTTTTGAGGCATATTTTTAGTATTATATCTTATATATAAAAGTAATTTTTGATAGTAGATAAGCTTTTATCTTTGATCAAAACAAGAACAAGTAAACATATAAATGTATGTTTTTTATTCCATTAAATAAATTAAATGATTGATTTTTTTTTATAATTATTTGAGTATAGAGTTTAGGTTAATTTTTGACATATTTAAAAAGAAAAAAGAGATTTAAAATGTTAATTTTTAAAGAATCTTTTAAATTGATTAACAACTAAATCGGGTTCATCATGCATAACCCAATGTGAGGATTTTTCAGCTCGAACAATTTCCAAATCCTTCACATAATTTTCTAAACCATCTAAAACAGAAGGTAAGACTGCTACATCTTTCATTCCATGTATCACAAGCGTAGGTACTGTGATAATTCCAGACCATTTCTTAAAGCTAATATTTGCTCTATAATAATTAACCCCTGATACTATAGCATTAGGTTGAGACCAAGCATTAATATATTTTTGCTTATCATCCTCTGTAAAATCTTTCTTATGTTCTAGTCCAGAAAAAACTGCCCATTTCAACCATTTAAAATCATCTTTTATAACAAATTGTTCCCCATTTGGTTTGAGAAATTCAAAGATATAAAAACTAGCTTTTTGTTGTTCTTTATTATTTTGTAAATTCTTTTGAAAAATTTTCATATGAGGAGCATTTATAATCGCTAACTTTTTAACCAATAAAGGATATCTTTCAGCAAACGGCCATACAACAGCTCCACCCCAGTCATGACCTGCCAAATAAACGGATTTATACCCCAAATTCTCAATAATGCCTTTTATATCATTGATTAATATATCTACGGTATAATTTTCGATACCCAAAGGTTTATCAGATAAATTATAGCCTCGCATATCAGGTATAATAAGCCTGTAATGATCTTTAAGCCCTGGAATGACATTTTTCCACCCATACCAAAAATCAGGGAATCCATGCAGCAAAAGTAGAGGTTCTCCCTTTCCAATAATAATAGTATGTAATTTTATCCCGTTAGTTTTAATATACTTCTCTTCTATCTCATCAATCCAACTCATAGTATACTCACTATAGATTTTATAAAGAGGTCTAATAAATTTTTATTTTTCTTAAATTAAAAGTTTCCACATAATAATTGAAAAGTGCTACAATTAATGGGCTATAAATCATTTAAAATTATCAAATTCCAATTATAATTATCAAAAATATTAGAAAGTTATGATGTTCATGAAAAAGCCGATTCCAGAAGACATTGCTTTAGAAATTTGTAAACTAGTTAGGGAGAGAAACACGAGTAAAAAATTTAGCTTTGCAAAGGGACAATGTTGGGGTTGTATGAAAATTTCGAATAAAAAGGGAGATTATAGAACAAGATGTATCTTTGGTTCAGAAAAAAATGATAATAGAGGATGTGAATTAGTAAATAAGATCTTTGATAAGGAATATCAAAATCTGAACTAAAAGAATAAAGAAAAATAATAGAGAAATATAATTTTTAAATAAATTTTTAATATAAGTTAAAATCCTACTAAGAAATCTCCAAATTCGTTTAATTTAGAGTTGTTAAGTTCAGCAACTTTGTAACTTCCCCGAGGCATTTTTTCCTTTCTAGTAAAGTGTCGCCTAAATGAACTCTCAAAATCACTGGCACTTAAACTACGTTCTTCTGCGAACTTTATTTCACCAAAATATTTCAAATATTCACCGGTTGTGTCGCTCATTTTAATTTCACGTTTAATCAAATACTTATCTATACAATTAAAAATCTGATTAGAATATTAATGGATATTTTGCTTTTTAAACCTTTTCCTTATAAATAAACTATTAAACGTATCAAATTATCATTAATAGGATTTACTTTTTTAGTTCCATTAATGGGTACTTATTAATTAAGTCGGAATATTCGTATAGAAACTTTTATACCGTGGCGTAAAATTATTTAATAAAAGACGATAACAATTTATTTAAAAATATACAACAAAGTGAAATTTATGTCTCGAAAAATAGAGGACACTAAATATCTAAATTATTTACTTCAATCCCTAAATGTTGATGGATTAAAACAGGTATGTAGGGAGTTTTCAATTAAGGGATTTTCGGGAAAGAAAAAGTCAGATTTAGTTACCCTAATTATAGATTCACTTGCAGAAGAAGAAATAAAAGATTTAATTAAAGATAAAGAGTTAGAGATTATTTCAGACGAGATAAACCTAGCAATAAAAAAAATAAATGGAGAAGACCGAGAATCATTAGAAGCAATTAAAATTATTAATGAAAAAAATCATGAGATTGAATTATATTTTAAAGGATTCAACTGGGATGTCACTTCATACTTATCGATTCGACCCGATAATATCAATGATCCTGAGCGCGATTGTGATTGCCGAATGGGAGCTAATATGGGTTTCTGTAGTCATTTTTGGGTGGGATTTATTTTTTCTTTAAAACAAAAATATCTTTCCCTCTCTGATTGGAATCTTACTACGCTCCCTATTAATTTTGATAAAATAATTCAGTCCATCAAAATTAGCGCTCCTTCCTCACCAGGAGACAAAGTTAAGGGAGCTCAAAAAGTTGCAGGGCTAGTAGATGAATCTTCAGAGAGTTCAGTGCTTATGAAGATGAATGGTGCAAGTGTTACGGTATATGAAGGAATAATTACAGATATTGTTCAAAAACAATCTGATTTTCAAGGAAATATTACAACTTATTATCATGTTTCCCTTAAGAACGTTCGAATGGGTCCCAGAGTTGCTAAAAAAAGTGATATTAAAAAGGAAGATATTCTTGATCTAAAGAATTTAAAAATAAGAATAAGTGAGAATCTACAGGAAAGCGCGAAATTAAATAATGGCGATAAAATTTCAGTGAATGGAAAGCTTGATAAAGATAATTTTTGGGGTTTCTTGGTAAAAAATATAAGAAAAGTAGATAAGGTATAAAAGATTGAATATTTAAAATAGTGATTTTATCCTTAATGTGAGGGGAATGTCAGCAAAATCGGGATATGTAAATGATTTAAATATGATTTTAGCTACTGATTTTTACCAGCTTACTATGTCAGCAGCATATTATCAAAATAATCTGGAGAATCAAATAAGTAATGACCAGGATATTGCAGTTTTTGATCTATTTGTAAGGAAGTTTCCGAAGAACCGAAATTATTTAATCTTCGCAGGTCTAGAACAAGTTATTCATTATTTACAGAATGCTCGATTTACAGAAAGGGCTATAAATTTTCTCAGAAAGAAGGAAGTATTTAGAAATATTGATAGGCGATTTTTTGAGGAATATCTACCAAAATTTAAATTTAAACTTGATGTTTGGTCGATTCGAGAGGGAAATTTTTTCTTTCCAAATGAACCAATTATACGGGTACAGGGTCCTATAATTCATGCACAATTAGCTGAAACATATTTATTGAATGTAATAAATTACCAAACTATTGTAGCATCTAAAGCTTCTCGAATAAAAGCTATAGCACCCAATAAGATCTTGCTTGAATTTGGAACGAGAAGATCTCATAGTCCTCTTGCTGGTATTTATGCAGCTAGAGCAAGTTATATTGCGGGTTTTGATGGAACTAGCAATGTTCTAGCAGATATTGAATTGGGAATTAATTCTAGCGGAACGATGGCTCATAGTTTTGTCCAAAAATTTGAAAATGAGATGGAAAGCTTCGAAACATATTATAAGTTATATGGTAGTGATTCCATCTTATTAATCGATACATACGATACAGAAAGAGCTGCTAAAAGCATTTCAAAATACAAGAATACTATAAAAGCAGTAAGGATCGATTCAGGAGATCTTATTGAACATTCCAAAAAAGTTCGTAAAATTCTTGATGAAAATGGATGTAAAAAGGTCTTAATAGTAGCTAGTTCAGATTTGAATGAATATAAAATTAAGGAAATACTAGAGAAAAAAGCACCTATTGATGCTTTTGGAATTGGAACCGAATTAGCGACATCTCGAGATGATCCTACACTCGCTGCGGTCTATAAGCTTATAGAATCTAATGGAAAACCAAGAATCAAAATAAGTGAAGATAAAATAACATTCCCGGGTAAAAAGCAGGTGTATCGAATATTTGATAAAGATGGGATTTTTAAAGAAGATTTAATGATGTTAGAAAATGAAAGCCCACCTCCAGATTCAGAAGCTCTTCTTATCCCTATAATGAAACAAGGAAACCTAGTTAATCAACTACCTAATTTGGATGAGATTAAACAATATTTTCTTACTAATATTGAAAAATTACCAAATGAATTCAAGGATCTAGAAAAAAGCCAAGGATCCAACGTATTAATATCCAAAAAACTAAGTGATTTAACAAATTCATTAAGGTTAAAACATTCTTAATTTAAATTTAAAGCTTATTTTATCTAAAATACTTCGCATTCCGTTTAGTTTGCTTTAAATGATAATTTAAAAGTTAAGAGTCCCTCTTGATTATATTTACAAATAATCATTTTTAATTAGTCTATATGCTATTTGAACAATAATAAGACATAATAAAGAATTAAGTGGATTTAAGGTGAATTTTAAAAAATTTAAATGAAATGATTGTCAAAGATTAAAAACGATTTCTCTTTTGCTTGGAGTGTTAATGCTGCAAATTATACCATTGTCTGCTCTCATACCCTCGACAGTATATGCTCAACAAACGGAATGGATTAATTCCGTAAAGGATGTTAACCATCTTGAATATTTTATGGAATTTTCAGCTAATATTAATAACTATACTTCCACAAAATATAGACTTGATTTCACAACAGTAGGAAGTAGTGAGTTGCGAATTTCTGTAAATTATGAAGATGTTTCATTAACTAAAGGTAAAGCTAACTTTCAATATCAGATTTCACTTGAATCAAATGAGATCAATAATGTTAATTTAAACTTTTATGATTTATATATTACAAGCACTCATACAGAGCTATTTATAGATCTAGAAAATGCTGGAACCTCTCAAACATTACGCGTTGATGAAACTGTAATTTTCGCGGATTTCTTAAAAAGAGGGCATTTTGAAGGATTAAGAAAAATTGACACCACATTCCAATATGGGGGAATAGCGGTTATTAAGAACGATTTAATCAGATCCTTTTCCACATATCACTATAGTACTAATTATCAATGGGAATCTGATGGTATATACTGAGAATCTAAAACCCACTGGACCATTCTAGTAGATTATTACTTTGATACTCAGACGGGATTATTAGTTTTCGAGAAATTCCATGCTAATAGGTATGACTTCGCAGATGAAAAAGGATTTGACCCCATAGTAGAAGATCTTTATATCAATAGAACGTTGGCTCTCGTGAATTCTGTTAAAATATTAGCCAACTATCAGGATTTAGGACCTTTAAATCCTTTTCAAAATCTTATATGGGTCACTTTACTTATTATATTTATACCAACTGCTGCATTTGTAATATTTTACATAGGAAAATCTATAAAACGAAAAGTTCAAAGAGTTTAATCTATGAAATTGTTCAATAAACCTCTGGATGAACAATCGAGAAAAAGGATATGCACCTTTCTAAACTCTATGTTCCAATTTTTAAATTATATACCTCTAAATCAATAAATAGAATTCATAGATAAAGAGTTCTTTTTTTAAAAAATAAAGAATAATATTAGATCAAATAAAATATAAAGATTATAATTCTATGACTTTAAATTCATATGAGAAATTAAGAGAGTTCCTAGATCAATTTCCAATAGGATTTCGTAAAACTCAATCAGGTGTTGAGATTAAGATTTTAAAGCGTCTTTTTACCGAAGAAGAGGCAGAACTAACTACATTCTTAACTATTCGACCAGAACGCGCGCGAACTATTGCAAGAAGAACTAATAAAAGCTTATCTGAAATAGAAGAAAAGCTGGAATTAATGGCTAAGAAAGGACTTATTTTCCGAACCCATAGAGAAAATCACACTCTTTATAACGCAGCTCCATTTATGATTGGGTTGTATGAATATTCTGTTAAAAAAATTGATAAAGAATTAGCTCAGCTCTTTAAAGAATACTACCATACCGCAGGACTCGAAGAGATAGGAGCAAGCAATATTCCTGGCTTTAAGGTAATTCCTTTAGAAGAGACCATTCAATCGGATACTACATTATATCCTTATCAAATGCTCGAAGAATCAATAAAGCACGCGAGGAAAATCGCCGTCACTGATTGCGTTTGTAGAAAAGAAAGTCAGTTATTAGGAGAAGGGTGTAACCACCCTATGGAGACTTGTTTAAGTTTTGGAGTCGCAGCGGAATATTATATAGAAAATGGGTTGGGTCGGGAAATAACATCCGAAGAGGCAATTCAAATAATTAAAGAAACGGATGAGGCTGGTTTAGTACATGCGGGAGCTAATTCAAAACATCTTTCAAACATTTGTAATTGCTGCCCTTGTTGTTGCGTCTCTATGAAAGGTATGACTCAATATGGCCAAGATAGACAAAAGTTTATGAATGCGATATTTGAATCAATAATAGACAGAGACCTATGTATTGCTTGTGGGAGTTGTGTAGAAAGGTGCCCTGTAAATGCGATATCTTTAAATGAAGTTGCTGAAGTAGACCGGAATTTATGCCTTGGATGTGGTCTATGCTCAAATGTTTGCCCAGAAGAGGCGATTCATTTAAAACCTAGAAAGGATCTTGAGGAACCTTTCGACAGGGTTCTAGATATGGGTATTGCTATTCTTGAGGGAAAACGAAAAACTTCAAGAGATTAATAATCTTAATTTTATATGGAAATAAACTAATTATTTTTTATTTAAAAAACGGAAGTAACTTTTTATTTTGTAATAACGTTATATATGAACTTTAAAATAAAATCTAAAAATAAGAAAAAAAGAGAGTTTTTATAATCAATTAACTTAATTCATTGTTTTTGATTTTTTCTTTTAAACCCAGAAGCGCATTAAACCAGGCTTTTTGAAAATATTCACGAGCTTTTTGCCAATCTGAACCGTTTCTCCACCCTGTATGGAATAAATGAATAATAGTTTTCTTTGGGCTATTGTTATGAGAAAAAAATACAATTACATGTGTGAGAGGATCAACAAAATTCATTAACGATTTGAATTCCACTGGTCCTTTCCATTCAAATGATATAAATTTATTCGTTTCAATTCCAGTAATTTTGCAGCCTATTGTACTATCATTTTCTGGATGGTCTGGTGCCCAAAAGAGTTCATATTTACCCCCAACTGTAGGTTCTACATTAGCTTTCACTGTCAGCCAATTCTCTAATAGTTCATTATTCGTAAACATTGAAAAAGCGGATTTAACATCACAATCAATTTCTTCCTTAATCAGAATAATATTTTCCATCTTTTTATGCCAATTTAATTATTTATTACTTGTATCAATATTTATATACTTAATTTACTTAAGTAACAAAATGATATAAAGTAACAAGTATTTATAGTATTTAAATTAAAAAGTAACTAATTGGTAATAATGTGAGGAATTTGGAATTTTTTGAGGATTTAGAGAATATGAGAAATTGTCCTATCGAAGTTACACTTAATATTATTGGAAAGAAATGGGCGATAAACATTATTAGAGATTTATTTAAAGGTAAAACAAGATTTTCAGAATTTTTAGATTCAAATCCCCAACTTAGTACAAAAATGCTTTCTTTGCGTCTAAAAGAATTACAAAAATCAGATATAATTAAAAAAACGATTAAATCTACCACTCCAGTTATCATTGAATATTGCTTGACTCAACAAGGAAAAAATCTTAATAAAATTCTGTTCCAATTAGCGGAATTTTCTCTTAAAAATTATCCGAATAAAGTATATAATAAAATTTCGAACGCAACAGAAGATGATATTTCTAGTTTAAAGAAGTTTTTTTTGGCAGATGACATTCATCCAATTTAATATTCTTCTTCTATAATAATAACAGCTTTATCTTTATTAGTTAAAAAATTGCCTCAGTTATGAAACTATATCCGATTGGGATGACATAATTCTTAGGTTTTTTATTAAGTTTGCCATATTATCGAATCTACTGCAAATGAAGGAGATAGGAATGGATGAGCAAATTTATGTAAAAATAAATCGTGATTCGGTATTAAATGCCCTAAATTTCTTGGATTTATGAATGGAATTTGACAAATTATCTAATATGCTTTTTCAGAATTGAGTTATTTTTAATACTTTTCCGAGTATGAATCATTAAGAATTTTAATAGTATTATTCTACCCAAATTTTTTAAATAGCTTGAAAAGTACTTCTTTTTAATATTACATTAAATTTTGGTGTAAAATTAAGATGTACCATTTAGATGGAACAGATGTATTAAACGAGAAATATTATCGAAAAACATTTTCAGTTTGTCCAGAGTGTTTGAATCGGATTCCTGCAGAGGTCGTTGAAGAGAATAATGAAATCTGGATGAAAAAAACCTGTCCCGACCATGGAGATTATAATGATAAACTTTCCTCCTCCGCTAAGTATTATAAATGGACTCATTATGCGGTCAAGGATGAAAAAGGTAATGTGATTTGGCAATTTGATAAAGATGGTGAGGCAAATCCCGCAGATTGCGCTCCAGAAGACCCTAGAGGCTGTCCTTATAACTGTGGCTTATGTCCAGAACACAAATCAACATGTTCACTTGCATTAATTGATCTTACTAATCGATGTAATTTCGCGTGTAATTTTTGTTATGCGAATGTAGAAAAAGCGGGTTATTTAATTGAACCTTCTTTGGAGGAAATAGGAAGAATCATGGATCACTTTAGAAATAAACCCATTCCAGCCGTTGCAATCATGTTTACCGGTGGTGAACCCACCGTTAGAAAAGACTTTCCCGAAATTTGTAAAATGGCAAAAGATAGAGGATTTCAAGAAATCATTGTTGCAACAAATGGGTATGGATTTCAGCGTAAGAAGGGAGGTGCCGAATTCGCTCGAAAGTGCCGTGAAATGGGTTTAGATACGTTATACTTCCAATTCGATGGGATAAATGATGTGACTTATGAAAAAACCCGCGGTATTAAGAATTTATTTAGTTATAAGCAGCGGGTAATTGATAACTGCAGAGAAGCTGGATTCGATTCAATTGTACTCGTAGCAACAATAGCAACCGGAGTAACTGATATTGAAATAGGAAACATAATCCAATATGCAATTGACAATATTGATATAGTAAGAGGTATCACTTTTCAACCTGTTTCGTTATGTGGGAGAATTACCGCAGAGGAAATGCAAGATTTAAGGATTACGAATGCCGATGTAATTAAAGAGATCGAGAAACAAACCGGTGGTAAGATTAGTATGGAAAATGCTTGGTATCCATTGACTACTATTGTGGAACTCGGAAGATTAATTGCATTCTTAGCTGATGTTGAACCAGCAGAGTTTACTTGCCACCCTGACTGTGGGTTCGCTACTTATATGGCAATAGACCCCAAAACCCATGAAATGGTTCCAATGATGGAATATTTTGACCCCTTAAAGGTTATAAATTTTGCAAATCGATTCTGGGAAAAGATAAAACACAGGGAGAAACAACCGATAAAGTTCTTCGAAAATATGTTAGGTGATTTTGGAAAAACGTTAGATAATGGATTAAACTTTTTAGACAAAACCCAATTAAGAGCACGCTTTTTGCTTGGAGCTCTACAATATGCTCGAAAACCGGGCAAATTAATGGAAATGTTTGCTCGTCTCTTAGCAAACGGTGATTGGGAAAGTGTGAGCTCTTTCAGCTATGGAACTTTATTAATCTCAAGTATGCACTTCCAAGATGCCTATAACATGGATATAGAAAGGACGAAGCGATGCATAGTTCATTTTGGTGTTGCAATGCCAGATGGAAGCGTAAAAGAAGTGTCTTTCTGTACAATGAACACACTACATCGCCCCGAAATTGAGAAATTAGTGGCAAAGAAAATAACGCAAAAGGTTAGAGATGAATTTGATACGTCCGTAGGACAAGCTCGAGAAGATATAGAGCTTGAAACGAACCCTATGGAAGAAATAAAAGTCGAGGAAAAGTGAGGTGAATTAGATGTCATCAGATAATGTGGAAGTTAAGGATGGAATGAAAATAAGGAAATTAACGGAATTAAAAACGGGTGCCGAGAAAGAATACGAAGAAGCAATGTTAAAACGAGTGGAGTATTTTAAGAAGCAGAACGTAAAAAAGAGTGGATTTAATAGCCTTTTAGAAAACACGTTATTTACCACCTTCTCTTCAATATTAGATCTTAAACTTAATATTGATAAAGCAATTGGCGAAGAGAATTTAAAGAAAGTTCATAAAGTAATTGATGAAGTTTTACTTTTTGGATTATAAATCAAATTTTTTAATATTATTATCATTATTTTTTAATCTTCTACTTTATTCTTAGTTTTTTGACAAGATAAAAGTCAGAGATCCATCTTTATTTTAGTTATTCATTTAGCTTGTTTGTAAAGATAATTATAACTTAACTAAAAGTTTTAAGATATAAAGCCAATATTTTTATTTTACGTAAAGAGTTAACATCACAGAAAACATATCAATACATTTAATTAATATACCATCATAATAATGTCGATTACAGTAAAGTTATACGGTTCTTTTCGAGAAAGATTGGATTCAGAAGAATTAGAGCCAGGTTTGCCTTTAACTATGGTTATTGATCAAAACCAGTTTAAAAATGTACACGATATCTTACAGAATTTTAATATAAAGGAAGATGAAGTAAGTCATATATTTGTTAATACTGCCTATTGTGGACCCGGTAAAGAAGTAAAGAAAGGAGATCGTATTGGGATTTTTCCAAAGAAAATGGCAGCAATATTTGCTGAAATACCCCATTTAAATTCGATCAAAATAACAGTAAAATTATTTGCAACATTAAGAAAATATGGGCCCGAAAAATCTTACATTGAGGTCCCAGAAGGTAGTATTATCAACACAGTGCTAAAAAAGATAAACCTTCCGAAAGAAGAGAAGAATCTAATATTGATGGTTAATGGGTTGCCTAAGTATGATAAAAATTTTGTACTTAAACATCACGATACTTTGGCAATTTTTCCTCCTTTGGCTGGTGGTTAAAATTTTTATGTATTATCATTTGATTAAGTATTAACATTATTTCTGAAAAGAAATTTCAAAAGTTATTTTTACAATAGAATTTTAATTTAGATTATCATGGTATATAATCTATTAACCCTTCCAGTTACCCTTTTCTTTATTGGAAATGCGGTTTTACATTTATATTATGCGATTAGGTTAAATAGGAAGTATCCTAAAAGACAAAACCTCTATAACTCATTTATTGTATTTTTACTTTGGATTGTCGCTGGTATTGTATATCCTTTATTTTATACTTTAGATGATGAATATATACGATTTCACCAATCACTCTCCTTAAATATTATCTGTATTTATGCACCCTTATTAGTTCTCCTGATACTATATTATCAATATAATGTAGTATTAAAATCAAATCCAGAATTACGGAAGCAACGTACAATTGAGAATTTTGATAAGAAGTTTAATGAACTTAATCCAATGGCTACTGATAAAAGATACTCTATCAAAACGGATTTACATAGAAAGGTTTTTCACCTACTTCCACCTCTCATAATAATTATTTTATGGAATTTTGCTATTCATATTTGGGAGGGAACATTAGGTGCAGATGAGGTATGGGGGGTATCTGGGCGAGATTATGGAGTATTTTTAATTATCACAGTTGGATATACTGGTATTTTACTTTTTGCAGCCATAGATTATGTTCGATTGTCGTTTATCTTTGAAAAGAGAACGATTTATCACCTTTTTCCGAGTTGCCTTTCAAATATTTTAGCCAGAACAATAAAAAGAAGTGAAGTGTATGATTTTGCTAAGCCTGTGGGGATGGTTTTATCATATGTTCCTATTTTTTTCCTACCTTTTGAAATTTTCGCAGCAGCGGCTTTAATATCAACAATAGGGGATGCCGCCGCATCAACTTTCGGAATCGCTTTTGGAAAATGTCATTTCCCCAAAAATAGCCATAAAACTCTTATAGGATATATAGCTGGATTTATAACATCTCTTTTTGTAGGTATATTTACCATATGGATATTTAAACAAGAGATTTCAACTATTAAACTTGTGCTTATCTCTTTTTCGGGAGCTAGTGTATTTTTAATAATTGATCTTTTAAGTTTAAAGATTGATGATAACATTTTAAATCCAATATTGAGCGCTTCTACTATGATGCTGGTTTATCTTTTAGCATAGCTATCAGTCCCTATTTTTTTTAAATTTGTTTTTTCTGAGATTTTTTAAAACTATAAATATATAAAAAAGAAATAATATTCTAGAAATTTTTTCAATTGATTATAAAAAAATTAAATAAATTATGAGATCGGAGTAAATGTCATTATCAGAACGATCAAAATCCTACTTTAAATATATGATATTTGTACTTATGTTAGTGCAAATACTGGATTCTTTCTCAACGATATTTCCTGGAGCGATTCCAACTGCTATAGCTGATGAATTTTTACCCGGACTTGCTCAAAATACAGTTGATTCGATTTTAGCCTTTGCTAGTGGAATAGTGTCAATAGGATTGTATTTTCTTTTTTTCAGCCAATATCTTGCTGATAAGTTAGGAAGAAAATTAATGCTTTCTATATCAGTATTAGGAATGGCGATTGCGTGTTTAGGAATGTTTTTCTCAGCAAATTTTACAACTTATTATATATTTGTTTTTGTGCTTAATTTCTTTTATAGTAGCGATATATGGTGGATATATGTTAATGAAGAGACGAAACCTAATAAAAGAGCCCTTTACTCTAATTTAGTCCTCATAGTGGGTTTAATTGGAGCTTTTGTAATGGTCATTACAAGGTTTATTTTTATTACGGAAACTAATCCAAATTGGCGAGGAATGACCTTTTTTCCAATGTTTCTTGGATTTCCACTTGCTATATTAATCTACTTCACCTTAAAGGAAACTTCCAAATATGAACAAATGAAGCAAGAAACTGGAATTCAAAAAAGAAATTTTAAAGAAGATTTAATATCTATTTTTAAAACTGAAAATAAAAAGCCCTATATAATGTTATTGGTTATTGCTTTCCTAAGGGGCACTTCCGGAATCTATATGGTATTATTTGAAAAATATATGTCCAACTATTTACCTCCAACTCAAATTAGTATCGTATTTCTTTTAACGGTATTCATGGTGATTGTTGCTTATCTCATTAACGGCTTATTAGCAGATAGAATAGGTAGAAAACCGTTATTATATTTGTGGTCTGCTTTAGCGCCTATTTCTGTTCTGATCTGGGTATTTGCAGGTCCACAACATTCATTCTTACTTGTCCTTTTGGGATATTCACTTAGCCATATAGCAGTTTGGGGTTCTTTAGGTATTGTAAGATTAATAACAATCGAATTATTACCCACTGATCGGAGAGGAACGGGCGTTGGATTCAGAAATCTTATCGGTTCAATCGGGGGTACTGTTGGATTATTATTGAGTGGAGTGATTATACTTTTTGTAGGACTTGGAATTACCTTTATAATTTTTGTAATGGCTAATTTTATAGTTATACCATTAACCTATTTCTATATTAAAGAGACTAAAGGTGTTGAATTAGCAGAAATTAAATAATTAAATAATATTCTTTTTTTTAATTTAAAAATAGTAATTATAGTTAGAAAAACGCATCCATTTTCTTTATACCTTTAATTTCTTCAAATGATATACCAAGAGCATCCAATACCTGTTCTAATGCTGATTTTAATAATTCACGGTACTTAGCAGGATCAATGTCTTGGAGTTTAGCTAGTTCTAAAGCTTTAGCACCACCACTCCCCTTAGTTTTGATAATGCTTATAGTTTCTCCTTTTTGATAGTCCTTTCCAGTTACTTTTTTTAGTTCAATCGCAGCGCTTACATGTTGAGGCATTACTTTATTATAATCAGATAATTTCTTTTGCAAAGCAATATTAATTGCATAATCTTCTAGACTAAATGCATCTGGTTTTCCTATTTTTTTTAATCCTTCTCGAACTAATTCAATAATTCGTTGTTTGGCTTGTTTGAACTCTTCATTATTAGTGATTTCTTTTAGAATTACCAATAATTCAAAAAAAATTTCTTTGATAAAATCAGGAGTATTTTTCTTTTTCGCTACTAAACCCTTAATATCAACATATTTAGTATCTTTATATATTCCAACATAATTTTTTTTCCTTTGCGAAAGTGCTAAGAATTGATAAGTCTTTTCTTCTTCTAAATCTAAATCTAACTCCTTTTTACTCCACTCGGAGATATTTTTCATTTGATCCTTGGAGGGATTTGATAAAAACACTGAATCAGTATCTCCATACAGCACTTTCACTCCAATTTGCTCTGCTTTATTGATAGTTTGTTTGATTGACTATTGTCCAATCCCTGTAGTGCTTTCTGCTACTGGTAAACAAAATAAAGGAAAATTTTGACTACCAAAAACGCCATAGGAACCGTTGATAAATACTTTGAGCGCTTGTTGGATTGTTTCATAATAACTTCGTTGTTTTTCAGTTAAGTTTTTATCAGAAGATTTCGGTTTAAAATATTTTACCCTTATATCTCTAAAGAAACCAACAACATACGCAAAAATACCCATTTTATGGGTACATATATGATAGGGTGTTCCTTTGACAAGATTATCCAAATCATCTTGATGAGGACAGAGAACCGTCTCATAAGATAAGTTAAATTCCTTTATGATGGAAGGATAAAGCGACGCGAAATCCATAACCACAACATCGAAATGAATCCCAGGGATTGGGGGAATGACATAAGCGCCTTGGAATTTCTCATCATTTGCCTTCGACATCATTAATCCTCCCTTTTTCATTTCGGAAATCTCTGATCTCCTGGGGATAAGAAATTCTTTACGACGATGTTCAAAATAAAAGATATTCTGAATCCAAGTTGAAATTTGGCGTCTAACCATCTCATGTATAGGCATTTTTGTCATACGGCATAATATAATCATTAAGTTCCATACTAATGAATTATTAAACTTCGTTAACTCAAGAGTAAGTAAAGAATCCTTAAGATTATACCAAGAAAGGATATCATACTCCATTTCATGGATTTCTTCTTCATGTTCATATTTCTTTTTGCCTAATAATGCATCACTAATTGCATTTAAAGAAGCACTTTCATAAGCTCCACCAAACGCATACCCTGAAATACTTCTGTTGAAGAAAAAGTTAAAAATATCGATATGAATTCCAAGCCTAAGATCACATTCTGCTTTTGATAATATACCAAACCCTCTTTTTACATGTATAGGGTTTAAATCTCTTTTGATTTTGAGACTTTCTGCTCTGTGAAACATATAATTAAGATCAAAATTGTCTCCATTGAAAGTAATTAGTACAGGGTATTCCCAAATTAATCTAAAAGATTCTATAAGAAGCTCTTTTTCAGATTTAAAGAAATAGAGTTTTGCATCATCAGGAAATTTCTTATGAAGTTTTGTAAATTTAAATCCTTCACGCTCAAGTATATATACCAATTTTAATCCATCAGAGCCAACGAAGGATACACTAATAATTTCTTGATTAGCTTGTCGAGGGTCAGGAATTCTAAAATCTCTTTCACCCAAGTTAACTTCAATATCCATAGCTAAACGTTTAACATCAGGAATGGGAGTAAGGAAAATATCTATAAATTTATCTGCAAATTCCCTCATTTCTGGAGCTTCATTTTTAAAAATTAAACGCATTTCTGCAGCCATCTTTTTTAAATCATCAGTAGTTTCTTCATAATTTATTTTTTCAAGTTTCCCATTCTTGATCCTATAAATTAATCCTGGAATTAGCTGAGTGTCGAAAATATAGTTTAAATGGTATCTAATATCTGCTTCCCATGCTTTTTTACCATTTTCTCCCAAAATATTTTTAATATTTATTCCTGAGCCCCCAATGTTAGTAGGAGTCTTACCATAAATTTTTGTCATTGGTATTTGTTTATCACTTAACAGATCGAACCTAGTAATTTCTTCAAATCGATTAAAACCATCGTAATCTATAAGTTTTTTAGTATGTTTCGATTTGTTAATTTCTTCAGTGTAAGTTACCGTTTTCAATTCAGAAATAGGTTCTTTACTCAAACAATATGGTTCATGATTAGTAGTATCAAGCCAGATTTTTATCTCATCATTATCTAAATCATAGAATTTACAATATGCTTTATTTTGACCTCCATCATAATCCACATCTAATAATAATCCTCTTTCAAGGTTTTCAACAATATCACCTTTCTTTACTAAATATCGTATATATTTGCTACTTACAGATTCCCTTGAGATTTTCTCGACTTGAATATTATCAGTTTTTAACCCAAACGGTGTAGGATTCTCTTTAAAATATACTTTTGTAGGAGATTTTATGTTAATTGGTTTGATTTTCTCCTTAATTTCGTCTATTTTATCTTCTTTGACAGTTACTAGTTTTTTTTTAGAGATAGTTCCATCTTCATCAATTATGATATCTTTTCTTGGTACTGTTTTAGGTTTTTCACTCAATTTTTTCTTCTCTTCAGCATAAGAAAAAAGTGATTTTTGCTTATCGTCTCCTGGCTTCTTTTTTCTTGGTTTTTTAGAACTTGGCAACTTTAATACCAATTAATTAATTGAAATTTATATTCTATTTAATAGTATTACAGTAAAGATTATAATCCCAACTATTCATTGTTTAATATTTTTAATAATTTTTAAAAGAAAAAAGGTTAGACTGAAATAAATTAATCATTTATCATGTATTCAATAATAAATTTCTTTATTTGGTTCCGGTTGTCATTCTAACATCTCCAATAAGCATAAAAGGGGCAAATATGGAATTATCGCTAGGATTAAGCCATGTAGTCACTTGTTTTAACTCTTTTCCTAACCCTTTAATGTTTTCAAGCATATGAAAATGATTGGAATTGATACGAAGCTCTCTAACTGGCTCTAAAATTTCACCTTTTTTTTTCACAAGAAACATACCATCTTTTGGAATAGATGAAAAAATTCCAGGAGCGGCATAAGATTGATAACGCGTATACCAAGTAGATGTAATTAATAAAGTAGGCTTATCAGATATTTCCATTAATTCTTTTAAAGTGCAATCTCCGGTTGAAAATACGGTATTATGCGGTTTTGGCATAGTTATTCCAGCATTACCAGTTGATTCTTCACCTTTTTTCGAGTAAGAAGTGTTTGTAAAAAATTGATGTAAAATACCATGGTCAATCAGACAAGTGTTTTTTGAAGGGACTAATTCATCATCAAAGGGACAAGATTCTAATCCATAATTTATTGTACCATCATCCCAAACAGAAAAACTTTCATGGGCTATTTTATCTCCTGGTTTTCTTGCTGTTAACCAAGCCACTCCTTCTTTCTTTATATAAGAATTCATAGCAATAGCAGCAGTAGGTGCTTGAAGCTCTGTTGAAACTTTTGGATATATAATTATGTTATAAATTCCGGGAGTTCCTTTTTTACCACCCTTTGCATTAGTGCATATTTCACCTGCCTCTATCCCCGCAGTTTGTGTATTAAATCCATGATCTAGATGAGTTGAGCATGAAACAGCTTCACCTGTGGAATACATATCATCAGCAAAAGCTCTAATACGAAAATTTAGATTTGATTTCTTATAATTTCCTTTTAATCCTGTATTACTTTCCAAGAAGAAATGACTTGTACCATAAAAGAATGTTCCTGCAACTCTACTTGCTCCTTGCTTTAAGGAAAGGTCAGTTGCCTCTTGTACTATATCTACTGCTTGCTCATCAAGCTTTGTAACCTTAGGATCGTATATGTTATTTTGAATCTCTGAATCATATCGGAAGGGTCCTTCGGGTAGTTTTTTAAAGTTAGTATTTATTTTTAAGATATTTAACAATTTATCGCAATGAGTTAAAGTTTGCTCAATATTTGTATCACTCAAATCATTTATAGTGATTTCTAGGGTTCTTCTTTTTCTGGAGAGGAATAAATCTAGTTTAACCTCATCCCATCTTTTATTAATATCAATTTGACTATTTGAAAATCGAATTTGATGTTCTAGCTTAATCAATCCTTTAATTACCCAGTCATTACAAAATGAACTAACTTGCTTTTTTACTTTTTCCATTGAATAATTTAATAATTCTTTTTTCGATATTGAAATATAATCACCTTAAGTTAATCTTACATTTCTTAATCTTATATAAGGTCCTCCGGTCCAAACAGGACATCCTTGACCAGGTTCCGATTTCCCACAAAATGCTCCTTGCCATTCAAGCGTTTCTTTCTTACCTTGAGCATCTATACTGCTGAATAATCCAGGAGAACTTATTTCTAAAGAGGGTTTTAATACTAAATTTTTAGTTATTTCTCCATTTTGAATTAAATAGGCTTCTTGTCCAACATATTTGGATTGTAGCCGTTTATCGTCAATATTCCATTCTGTAAATGACTTCATTAAAATTCCTTGCTTAATGTCTTCAACCATTTCCTCAAAATTAAAATCACCAGGGGCGAAATATGTATTGGCCATTCTTATCAGTGGTTCCCTATCAAAAGAAATTGCTCTAGCTGCAGCATTGCTATTTATATCGAACAAGGAAGCAGTTTCTCTATTATGGAGCATTTCATTAAATATCCCATCTTTAATTAATTCTCTTCTTCTCGCTTTAACCCCTTCATCATCATAAAGGTAAAATCCATAAGAACCCGGAATAGTAGGATCTTCAAAAACATTTACACAAGGATTTCCAATTTTGAACCCAATTTCATGCTCTTTTAAATATGATTCTCCTGCCTGTGCTCCTTCACGACCTAAAATACGATCTGCTTCATGGGGATGACCACAATTTTCATGAGAGACTATACCAGCTACATCAGGTCCTAAAATGAGATCGATTTCTCCTTTTGGGGGCTCTTTAGCTTCTGTTACAATTTTACTAAGGATTTTAACTTTCTCGTGGACTTTTTCTTTTAAATTCCATGATTTTAATTCATTCCAACCTGAGGTGGTAGCATAAGTAGTCGTTAATTGTTCGTTCTTACCTCCAGA
>RDOE01000144.1 GCA_011364975.1 Promethearchaeota archaeon
TCAGCAAAGATTTGATATATGCGGATGTTATGGTCAAAAACTCGATATTACCCCAAATATTGATAAATTGGCTAAATAGGGTATTTGCTTTAAATATGCTTTTACAAACCAACCTATTTGCGGCTTCGCAAGGTCAATCCTTCAAACAAGAAAAAGTACCTCAAATCATTTCAATATCTTAATCTAATATATCCAGTTAAAAGGATTCAAATGTGGAAACCATTCATGATCATTTCAGACCTAAATTTTTAGATTTATGTTCAATTGCGAATAAGAGAGGCAATATTCTCAATATTATATTTCGAGGTATTTTTTTAGACATTTTGTAGCAAAGAGAATTTTATGTAATTATTATATTATTAGATATTGATTTTTTATAGTAGGATCTTTGAATCTACTCAATATTCATTTGATTTACTACCCTTTAATATCGAATATTATTATAGCAATAAAAAATAAGTTTTTCATGAATTAAAGAAAAAATTAATAATTCTACTACCTTATCAAAAAGTAAGAAAATCAAGATTGTGGAGTTTAATGGAATATAATTCCCATTTAAAGATGATTTTATTATGACAGAGATTGATGAAAGCAAAACGTTAAGACCAACAAAAGGAGAGCGGAAAGAAAAATTTAGAAATTTATCAGATATTGAAATCAAGAGAGTATATACTCCTGAAGATATTAAAGATTTTAATTACGCTATGGATTTAGGTAATCCCGGCAAATATCCTTTTACGCGTGGTGCCTATTCTAACATGTACCGGGGAAGGTTATGGACTATGCGACAATTCGCTGGTTTTGGAACTGCGGATCAAACCAATCAGCGTTATAAATTTTTATTAGAACATGGGCAAACTGGACTAAGTGTGGCATTTAGTTTACATACCATATATGGTATTCAGGCAGATGACAACAAAGCTCTGGGGGAAGTTGGTAAAGAAGGGGTATCCATAGACACTTTAAAAGACATGGAGACCCTGTTTAATGGAATTGATCTTTCAAAAATTTCAACATCTATGACAATTAATGCTCCAGCATCTATTTTATTAGCCATGTACATAGTAACCGCCGAAAAGCAAGGACATGCTCCAGACCAATTAAGAGGTACGATACAAAATGATATTTTAAAAGAATACATTGCCCAGAAGTCCTGGATTTTTCCACCTGAACCTTCCATGCGTTTAATTGTTGATACAATAGAATATTGTGCTAAATACGTACCTCAATGGTATACAATAAGTATTAGTGGATATCATATTAGAGAAGCAGGTTCTACAGCCGTTCAGGAACTTGCTTTTACTTTAGCTGATGGATTTGCCTATGTGGAAGCTGCAATGGAAAGAGGACTCGATGTTGATGACTTTGCTCCAAGACTATCATTTTTCTTCAATTCTCACAACAATTTTTTTGAAGAAATTTGTAAATATAGAGCAGCAAGGAGGATATGGGCAAAAAGGATGAAGAATAAATATGGCGCTAAAAACCCTGAATCTATGAGATTACGTTTTCATACCCAAACCGCGGGAGTTTCTTTAACAGCACAAGAACCAGAAAACAATATTGTAAGAGTCACTCTTCAAGGATTAGCTGCAGTTTTAGGAGGAACACAATCACTCCATACAAATTCTTTTGATGAAGCCCTCTGTTTACCTACTGAAAAAGCAGTAAAAATAGCTTTACGTACGCAGCAAATTATCGCTCATGAATCTGGAGCTGCAGATACCGTAGATCCATTAGCAGGTTCATATTATGTTGAATGGCTCACTAATGAGATGGAGGCGGAAGCGGAAGCATATTTTGATAAAATTGAAGAACTTGGGGGAGTAATCCCTGCGATTAAGGCAAATTTCTTCCAAAAAGAAATTGCCAATTCATCTTATAAATATCAACAAGAAATTGAGAGAAATGAGCGGATAATTGTAGGAGTAAATGATGTTCAAATTAGAGAACCATGTTCAACACCCTTACTAAAAATTGATGAAAAAGTTGCGGAAGAACAGATTAATAATCTACAAAATCTAAAAGAAAGTAGAAACAATGGATTACTAAAGGAAAGTCTTATTAATTTAAAACAAGCAGCAGAAGGTAGTGAAAATTTAATGCCGTTTATAATCGAAGCAGTGAGAAACTATGCTTCAGTTGGAGAAATTATTAATACCCTAAAGGAAATATTTGGAATTTATCAAGAAGATTCAATATTTTAATGAGGGAATTTTAATGAGTAAAGAGAGAAAAATTAAAGTATTAGTTTGTAAACCAGGCTTGGATGGACATGATAGAGGGGCAAAAGTCCTCGCAAGAGCTTTAAGAGATGCAGGGATGGAAGTAATATATACAGGATTACATCAGACTCCTGATGATATTGTAAATACCGTTATTCAAGAAGACCCTGATGCTGTCATGTTAAGTATCTTATCAGGAGCCCATAATGCACTATGTCCCGTTATCATGGAAAAGTTAAAGGAAAACGGCATTGATGATGTACTTGTAGGAGTAGGAGGAATAATTCCAGATGAGGATAAACTATTCTTGGAAAAGTGTGGATTAAGCGGGTTTTATGGTCCGGGTACTGAATTGAAAAAAATTGTAGAATTCGTAAAAAGTAATTTAAAGAGATAATACTGTAATGGCTTATTCTGATTTAATAGATGATTTACTAAAGAGAAACCCTAGAGCCGCTGCTAAACTTATTACTAAAGTAGAAAATGATTTTGAAGCTGCAGAACAAATAATTAATAAAATTTTCAAGTATACAGGAAATGCATACATTTTGGGAATAACTGGGGCACCAGGATGCGGTAAAAGTACTCTAATCTCAACGTTAACTAAACTTTTTGTGGATAATGGAAAGAAAGTGGGGATATTAGCGGTCGATCCTACCTCACCACTTACAGGTGGAGCTTTATTAG
Organism: Promethearchaeota archaeon; assembly: GCA_011364975.1. Classification (GTDB taxonomy): domain Archaea; phylum Asgardarchaeota; class Lokiarchaeia; order Sigyniarchaeales; family SOKP01; genus SOKP01. Next base: position 2,913 of record RDOE01000144.1, read on the forward strand.
GGGACCGGATACGGATGAAAGAAAATTTTTCATTTAAAGATGTATTCATTCGCAGTATGGCTAATAGAGGACAACTAGGGGGTCTTGCGCGAGCAACCGAAGATGCTATTAAAATCTTAGATGCATATGGTTGTGACATCATAATTGTAGAGACCGTAGGGGTGGGGCAATCAGAGGTAGATATTTTTAAGTCAGCTCAGACAGTTGCTGTTTTATTAGTTGCTGGCTTAGGAGATGATATACAAGCTATTAAGGCAGGTATAATGGAAATTACAGATATTTTTGTTGTTAATAAAATGGATATCCCCGGAGCAGATAAGAAAGTAGCTGAAATCCAGCAAATGTTAGAATTGAATTTAAACTATAAATATGAATCAAATAACGATAATGAGGATTTTACAAACAAGTATAAATGGGCTCCCGAGATTGTTAAAGTTAATTCGAAAACAGGGGAAAATTTCGACATCTTTTTAGATTTAATTCATAAGCATCAAAAATTTATTCAAAAAAAGGAAATTTTTGCCAATTATCAGATTAATAGAATTAGAAATGAAACTTTTCAAATTTTAAAACATAAAATCACTAAAAAAGTAGAAGGTCTGCTAAGATCTAACTCTGAAATTGATAAATACATAAAATTGGTAATGGATAAATCAATGGATCCATATTCAATGGCAAACTTGATTATAAAGTTGCTCGGAATAGAATAATTAAGTATCGAATTTAAAAAAATAAAGCTTATAATTAACTTCGCTATTTTTTAATGAATTTTACTTTCAGTTCTTCTTTGGATCATTTCATTATTACTCTTAATAGGAATTACATCTCTTACTTTTTTCATGGAAATTGATTCTGAAGGGCAATTTGAAGCACAAACTCCACAACCGATACACAAATCATATCGAATTATCATCATATTATCCGATAAATCATCTTTATGGGGCCAATGATGATAAATCGCTTCCATAGGGCAAATTTTCATACAAGTTTCACATAAAGAGCAACTTTCTGTATCAATAACAGGCTCAAAATTGGATTTTGTTATTGACCCATAATTATTGTATTCCTTAATAGATTTTAAAAAGCCACAACAACATGGACAACAGTTACACATAAAAACAGCAGTCTCCTGAGTATTAAAAGTTTGATGAACTAAGCCTTCTTTTTCAGCTTTTTTCATTACATCCATTAATTCATCTAAAGTTACTTCACTACCGACTCCAGAATCTATAACGCTTTTAGCTAAGATTCCTGTAGTAATACAAAAATTTTCATTTGTTCTCTTACAAGGTTCATTCGCTAGCTTCGCAGCATTACGACAGCTACAGGGAACAACTGCATATAGTTTTGGTTTAGCTTCAGAAAGATAATCCCTTAATATTTCGTAAGGCAAAATTTGAGGGTGAGTTTCTATAGATTGATTGAGCTCTACTGTTTTTTCAACGGGTTCTACAGCAGGTATTACACGATAAATGGTATATTCGCTTGAGCTTAGTTCAAAGGGTTGTCCCAATCTAAATAAGGCTAAATGAGCCTCTGCTGCTTTTTTCATTCTCTCCTTATTATCTCTATTATGGGTAAAATAAACTTCGAATAGCCCCGGGAGATAAGGTAATAAGCTATAGAGTGGACCTAACTTCATAATTTTACCCTTATAATGCATTTCTTCAAGGATGGGTTTTAAATCTTCTTTCGAAATCCCAGATGAAGCAGCTATTTGCCTTAAACTAAGAGGTTGATTACACTTTTCAAAACTGGAAATCAATAGCTTTGCTTCCTGCTCAAGAAACATGTTTGATAATAATTTAATTGTTTCCTCATGTTTGGGTAAACCGAGAGCATTTCCTCCAGAGCTTAAAAGCCTTCTTAGATTATCGTATAGTTCTATATCTACCATTTTTTAATCTTTCCAATTACTTATGATTGAACTTAAAATCTTGGTTATTGATAATTAAATTTAGATCTTAATAAAGATTTATAATGCATTTCTTATAAAATCGAATGAAGTGGAATGAAAAGTACTATTGAGCAAGTAAAATGCAAATAGTTATTTTTTCTTTTTTGGATCTTTCCATTCTGAATAAATTTCTTCTATAGTTAACCATTTTGACTTTTTACACTCGTTACACTCTTCATCAGTGAGCTTTTTAAAAGTATAATCTCCAACCTTAAAATCTCGAGTATAGGTTGCCTTACATTCATTACACTTTAGTACCGAATGCTTCCTTTCGACAAATCTGTCTTTCCTATCCAGAATCTCCCCTATATCCAGTAAATTCATGAACTATGAATATAGATCTGGCAGCATTGGGAGCTCGGGTTCTTCCGACATATTTCTATTTACTCCAATTTTCTTTTAATATATTCACTTTATTTCAAATAATTAATTTATAAAATTAAAGGATTCTAATATGTTTTTAGGTTTTAAAATCAAATAGTTCTATCTCTTATGTTTAATAAAAGTCCCTCTTTGATATTCCTCAAAAGCAATCCTTAATTCCTCTTCGGTATTCATTACAATTGGACCTCTCCATGCAACAGGTTCTTTTATTGGTTTTCCAGAAATCAATAGAAATCTTACAGGTTGTTCTACTGTTGCTATATGCACTTCATCCCCATCATTGAAGATGACTAGATTTTTACTTTCAATCCCCTTTTCCCTTTTGTTATCAAAATATGCAGTTCCTTCAATAACATATGCAAGCACGTTATAACCTTTACTTATAGAATGTTTGAATTCACTATTGGGTTTCATATTTATATCTAAATATTCAGGATCAGTGATAATATCCTGAACTGGTCCTTTAATTCCATTAAAATTGCCACTTATGATTTTTACTTTAATATTGTTATTGAGATTTACTTCTGGGATATCTTTTTTTTTTACATCTCGATATCGAGGGTCCATCATCTTATGAGATGCTGGAAGATTTGCCCATAACTGAAATCCTGATAATCTTGGGTCACTCTGATCTTCTTTTGGCATTTCCTGATGAATTATTCCTGAACCTGCTGTCATCCACTGAACATCACCAGCACCGATCACACCTCCATTTCCTAAACTATCCCCGTGCTCTACTTTACCATTAAGTATGTAAGTTATAGTTTCAATTCCTCTGTGTGGATGCCATGGAAATCCCGCTAAATAATCTCGAGGATTATCTGAGCTAAAATCATCCAGTAAAAGAAAAGGATCCAGAGATGGATCAGCGTAACCAAATGCTCTTTTCAATCTTACTCCCGCACCTTCCATTGTAGGTCTACTTTTTAAACTTATTTTAACATTCCTTAATTCTTTCATCCCAACATCAATCTTTTTAAACAATTTTAGTTATTATTTTACACTTCTATGAACTTAATTAACTCTAAAAAGTGTGATGATTATAGTATATAAATTTCTATATGCTTGACTCTAAAATTTATTTGTAGTATAATAATAGATGATAAAAAACAAAATTTTATCAAAAATAAATATTGAATATTTTATATCATTCTTCTATCCGGATAAAAAGTGATTATAAATTAAGATATTTGCGAAAAGTAAGGAAGATATTAGTTCAGCGGCTATTGATTTTTTTAGTTTCGGACACTTATTAATAGGATATTTACTTTTTATAGTTCTAAATGCAATATATTTTGTTTTTTTTGAAAATTATCAATTTTTTCTTTGCATTATTAGTGATTTCTTATGTGCTTTAATTTGGGAACTGATTGAAAATACATTGTTTTATAGAAAGAATATAAAGTTTGGATATAGAAGGGATAGTACACTAAATTCTCTCTCTGATATCTCTTTTTTGGTAATTGGAGGTTTATTAGCATTACTAAATTTTTCTCTTGGATTTAGCCTTTTTTTAATTAATACGATAATTATATTTATACTAATAGCCTTTATAATGAAATATTA
>RDOE01000145.1 GCA_011364975.1 Promethearchaeota archaeon
TTAAAGCAAATAAAGAGAAAAGAAGGGAGAAGTAAGTAATAAAAATTTGTTTTTTAACATTCATTAAATTGTCTTAAAGGTGGCTGGTATGGAAGAAAATCAAATAAAACCAACAATTGATATATCATTTTGGAACGATATACGATATCGGATATGGGGATTATTAAGTGTATATCCTGAGTTAAGTTTTACTGAGTTAGCGAAAAAATTAGGAAAGTCAAAATCCACAATACATCCTCATTTGCAAAAATTAATTGAGCTTGGAATTGTTGAAATTTCGAGAAAAAAACATGTTAGGGCTAATATAGAAGCCCATTATTATTCTCTAACCCCTAATGCTGAAGAAATACTTTCAGTAGCCGGTGTTGATCCTTCACACGGTTACGATAAGGAAATTATTCAAAATATTGCTAAATCACATAAATCTTTTGGAATGTATAATAGAAAGATTTTGGATAAATTTATTGAATTCTACGAATATTTAGAAGAAACGAATTCTGATGATATTGTAGAAATGTATAAAAAAGTTTATAGCACGGTAAATCGTACAAAGCAAGATATTACTCATTTTTTTATGGGTAATTTCTTTTTTACTGAGAATCAATGGAAAAGATGGCAAAAACTATTTTATACACTACTTATGGAATTTCAGGAGCAGTGCATTAAGGAGCAAAAGGAAAATCCTAATCAAGAAAAATATATATATTTTTTAAATATGCATATCCCCGTAAAAATTCTGTTTGAAGAAATGGAACTTAAAAAATTTATTAGTAATAAATAGAAATAAATGATAATTCCTTTATCTCCTGAAAATTACACTTTTTTTAACCATTCGAATTGGTTTATAGGATTCTTTTGCTCTTCTTAATCCAGCGACCCCTAAATCTTGCTCCCTATTTACTAACTTTACATTTTCCCAACAACTTTTTAAGAACAAATTGTTTATTGCTTGATACCCTCCATCATATTGCATGTGAGCCTTCTCGATATGTATTACTACAGTTTCTGGATTTAACATTTCTCCAAAAGTGTATGCAGCGCATTTTTCATCGATACATATCATTGCGCCTTTAAACCGTAATACTGCAAAATTATCTAGGGCTTCGTAAATTGCTTTTTGCTCTTGTTCTAAACCTTCATCCTCCTCACATTCTCTCGCAATACACCATTCTAACTGAAGCTTTTTGCACATATCAATTAAATCTTCAGTGAGGATTTTGAATTCATATTTATAGTTATCAAAAAATTTTTGTAACCATCTTCTGTTTTGGCGATACTGGTTACCGGGTAAACTAATGAGGTTCTTAACTTCGTATACATAATCCCAATTATCACGATCCTCAACAACCGAGATGTTTAAGTTCTGAAATCTTTCGTGTTTAATGAGCGTCTCGTAAACTTCTTCAGGAACCCGATGAAATTCTGCTTCTTTAATATGCTCGAAAATCTCGATCATAATATCTGAAGGATTAGGTCCAATAGGCGAAAAAAAGAAAATGGCTTCTTTCCTTTCAGACAATGGAGATTTGTGTTTTTTAAAAAACTCATAGGAAAATATAATTAAATGTTCTTTCCACTCTAAAAACAATAACTCATAAAAATTTCTCCACATGAAAAGATTAGTAAAGGTAAATTCAGAATTCTGAGGAGGATATTTCTGAAAATATTTATCGAAAAGAGTCTTATCTTCAAGCCTAATTTTCTCTGCGTTGGTTAACTCCATGAATTGATCAAAATTTTTCCAGACATAAAATTGTTTGTTTTTTGAATCATTTAGTAAAGCGGTTATTCTTTTTACACTTCAATACTCTTAAATAGATTATTAGACTTTTAGCCATAATGGCTGATATATTATTCTTGGTTCGTAATATCTTTATTATAATTCTAATCATTTTCCTTTTTTTAATGCTATGGATTTTTGTAATAGTGAGAATATTACGTAAATTTCACAAATTTCCCATTCCCGCATTTGCCACACGATTAATAGACAATGCTTGGCGTCGTAAATTTATCCAAAAACCTAAATTGATTGCTGAACGCATGGATCTTAAACCAGGAATGATCGTATTAGAGATTGGACCAGGCAAGGGAAGTTATACTAAAGCAGTGGCAGAAAAGGTCCTACCAAATGGAAAAGTCTATGCTATTGATATTCAGGAAGCAGTAATCAACCGATTACAAAAGAGGGTTGAGAATGAACAAATTACAAACATTATTCCAAAAATCGATGATGCTTACAATCTCTCCTTTGAAGATGATTCTATCGACAGGATCTTTTTAATAACATGTTTACCTGAAATACCTGAACCTGTCAAAGCGTTAAAAGATTTCAAAAGAGTTCTAAAAATTGGTGGAATCCTTTCATTAAGTGAATTATTACTCGATCCGGATTATCCACTACGTAAAACTGAAAAAAGATGGGCTAAAGAAGCAGGATTGGAATTTTTAGAGGGATTTGGTAACTTTTTTGTCTATCAATTGAATTTTATAAAGAAATAACCCATCAATTTGATAAGTGAATGATATCTCATGTTACTCTTGGATTATCATCATCTACATCATCAAATTCATTTAATTCTTTTTGATCATGAAAATAACAACATCCATTTGAAATTTGATATTCGTCATCCTCAGAAACTTCCTGAGGGTCATCTCCTTTGGTAATTAAAACTTTTTTCCATTTTTTCATTATTAGTCAATCAAATTTACAAAATTAACTTTTTAAAGGTTATGCCTATTAATTGTTAATAATTGAATTTGTCTACTTTATTTCAATAAATATTAATAAAATTTCCAAAAACTCATCTTTATAACAATTAGAAAGTTTTTTATCGCTGTAATTTAGGTCAAGTATTTCTCTTGATCTACTTTTCCTTTTTTCAATTTCCTTTAAGAAACAACAACCTAATTAGGAAATCTTATTATCAAAGATTTATGTCTATGATAATGATTATTCAGATTAATTTCTCATCTGTCTTTTTCTCTTTTGAAAAGAGAAAAATTAGAAATTTTCCTATATTCTTCAAATGTGGAATAATAGCACCAGTCTCTTTAATATATTGTTTATGATTCTCTCCAAATCGTTTTATTAATTCTTTATCTTCACATTTCATTGCAACAACAAAGGGGATAAAAGCAATAAGGGCAATAAGAAACGCAAATGGATTGTTTTTTAAAAAAGCAAAGCCTAAAGTAAGGCAAAAATCTCCTGCATACATTGGATGTCGAATAAATGAGTAGATATACGAATTAATTTGAGTCCCTTCTTCCGGAAACAGCATATAAATTCCAAGACCATGTCCGACTTCATTGAACCCAGAATTGCGAAGATGCCATTCAAATAAAAAGCGCATAAAAATAAAGAATACCCCAATTACGATAGCTAGCCATAGAGGGAGTAAATCTGGTCCCTCTACTATAAGAACATGAAAAATACCAGCATTTCCGGTTATAAGCATTAATATAACAATTTGAAAAAAGAAGTATCGATATGCTTGTTCTCCATACTTCTTTTTGTAGTTATCTGCTCTTGTTGTAAAACGAGATATAAAAATCGTGGCGATAAGTGTCATAATTGACTGACTAATGAAAATTCCATACCATAGTAACCCATCAAACCACCAAAAAAAGATCATAATAATGAGGAAAATGAATACTCCAATAATAACAATCATCGTTGTTTTTAATGGACTCCTAAATTCTGGAATCTTCTCTTTCAGTAAATTAAAACCTTTCTTCTGCTCTATTTTTATCGCCTCTCTCTTAATTCTTATCTTTCTTATGATTCTAATTTAATTTTAGGATTATTAAAAAATAAATATATGTGAAATTATGTTTTCCAATTCTCAAAATTAATATCTTAAAATGGATAAATCCAGGATTCAAAAGGCATTTAAAATCTAATTTAAATCTTTTTCGGAATAAGTCATCTTAAATTGATGCTGAGCTAATTTAAGGCCATTACTTAATAAATTATTTATTTTGAAACATTTGGAGCATTTATAAATTATTTACCAAGATAATTTTTATTTATACCAAATATCTCTCTAAACCTGTTCTCTCATTTCTTAACTTATCTAGGGTATTTTCTAAAATCTTAATAATTCGCTCTTTATAGCTCTCTTGTTCGGGGTAATTATAACTAAAATCCCTCCAATTAGGTCTTTTATGACCTATTTTATACTTAAACCCCTTCATATCAGTTATGTAAGAATTACTATCTAATTTAGTTGCTATCTGATCAGCAATGATATACCAATGATATTTGGTTTTTAATTTTGCTCCAGTATTAATAGGAGCATTATGAAAGCGAGTTTTTACACTTTGAAATGCAAATTCCCATACCTCTGGAGTTAATTTAGTCTCAAACCATTTTCCATTATTATAGTTCCATTTATGAGAACCACCAATTCGCATTCCAGAATATACGTGATCATTAAATTTCTTTAAAGAATCATACATAGATTTACTCTAATGATTAATTCATGTATGTAAGTTAAAAATTCAATAAAAAAATCATGAGGCTAGTGAATTTTTAGTAAATCAAAAATAAAATCTTTTCAGAATTTTAAAAAATAATAGAAAAAAAAATAAGAAAATGTTGATATTTTATTTATAATCTCTTAATTATTAGTTCAGCCATACGGTTGCTGAAGCCCCATTCATTGTCATAGTAGGATAGGACGAAGACTTCATCGTTTATGACCTTAGTCCAAATACTGGAGAATATAGAGCTATGAGGATCGCCAATGATATCGCTACTAACTATGGGATCTTCATTATAAGCTAAAATCCCTTTTAATGCACCTTCAGAAGCTTGCTTCATTTTTGCGTTAATCTCCTCTGGAGATGCTTGCTTCTCAACGATAACTTTTAGATCAACTACGCTACCATCAACAGTGGGAACTCGTATTGCTATACCATCTAATTTTCCCTTCAAATCGGGAAATATCTCACCAATTGCTTTCGCAGCTCCAGTGGAAGTTGGAATCATATTCATCGCAGCAGCTCTACCTCTAATCATGCTAGATGGATCACCTGCTCTTGCGATGTCGACGTTGGATTGGTCATTCGTATAAGAATGAATAGTGGTCATCAATCCGTATTTAATCTTAAAGTTTTCATGCAATACCTTCACTACAGGTGCAAGACAGTTTGTAGTACAGGAAGCATTAGAGATTAACTTATGTTCAGGTTTTATTTGATTATCATTGCATCCTAATACAACTGTAATATCAGGTCCTTTGGCAGGTGCACTAATTAAAACTCTTTTTGCTCCAGCAGTTAAATGTTTAGATGCCCCATCTCTATCTGTATATCTTCCAGTTGATTCTACCGCCACATCTACATTTTTACTAGCATGTGGTAAATTTGCAGGATCTCTTTCAGCAGTAACTGGAATTTCTTTTCCAGCAATTACTAATGACTTTTCTCTGGCTTCAACTTTACCTTTAAATCGTCCAAAAACAGTATCATATTTTAAGGAATATGCTAAATATTTTGGTTCAAAAAGATCATTAATTGATACGATATCAATATCGTTCCAAAAATTGTCGTAGACAGCTCTAAAAAATAAGCGGCCGATACGCCCAAAACCGTTAATTGCTACACGTTTTGCCATTTATTTTCACTTTATTTTTTTTATACTTAAATTCTTTTATATAGGAAAGTCAAGCTTAATATGTGGTAGATAGTTTTTTAATTTTTTAGTTTTATATTTACCTAATTGAATATATTATATAATTACCATTTTAGGGGATTATTATGGAAGAAATAGAAAAGAAAGTGTTAGATAGAATTGACGAGATGAGAGATGAAATCATAAAATTTCATCAACGAATTATTCAAATACCTTCTGAAAATCCTCCCAGTAAATATAAAGAGGTAGCCAACTTCACAGAAGCGAAAATGAAAGAGATGGGATTAATTACGAACATAAAACGCAATAATGTTATTGGTGAGTTTGGAAATAGTAATGGAAAAACACTTATTTTAAACGGCCATTATGATACCGTCGAAGCCTTTAAAAAATGGACGAAAGATCCATTTGGAGGTGAAATTATCGATGGAAAAATTTATGGCCGAGGTGCATCTGATGATAAATCCTCGGTAACTGCTGAATTGTTTGCGATTAAAGCCCTTTTAGAATTAGGTATAAAACTTAACGGAAAAGTCATTTTAACTGCTGTAGGAGATGAAGAAACTGGAGGTTTACGAGGTGTTGAATATTTACTAAGTAGCGGTTTGGTTAATGGGGATGCATGCCTTTTGGGAGATGCTCCATGCGATTATCTATTTGGATATACTGGTGGGACAATGTATATCACTTTTACTATTAATGGAAAGCAAGCTCATGGTTTAGGATTCCCAGATCATCCTGTTCCCTACCGAACTGAGCAGTCTGGAATTAATTCACTGGAAAGAATGCTAAAAATCATGAATTTCCTAATGAAAATAAAAGAAGATTTTTTAAAGCGAGAAACTAAATATTCCTTACCCGAAAGGTGGACGAACAAGATAAGTAGCGTAAATCTTGCGGAAATTCATGGAGGAAATAAAATAACTACTGTTCCTGATAAAACTTTTCTCCATTGTAGTATTAATACCATCCCAGAGCAAGATATCGCAAGTATAAAGAAAAAAATTTTAGACTATGTAAATGAACTAAAAAAAGAAGATCCTTATTTAGATATCTCTATTCAAATACCTATTGCTATGGAACCATTTGTAATTGATGAAAAATCTGATTTTGCTCAGGCAGCACTCAAAGCCACTAA
>RDOE01000146.1 GCA_011364975.1 Promethearchaeota archaeon
TGGAGTTACAACCATCCAGCATGCAAGTGGACAATTCCAACACGATTTATCCTTACCATTTGCTTGCTCTCGTTGAGCTTTACCACTAATTTTTGTCCAATCTTCGTACTGACCGTGTTTAAAATTTCTATTTGGCAATATACTTACATTATGGCAAAAATCCAAAACATTGGTGGTCCCATATTTTTGAAATGCCTCAAAAAAAGAATCAGATTTTATTTGTTCAAATGCCTTTTTAGTTAATTCTCTCAATTTTTCTGGTTGATAGACTTCAGGTTTTTTATTTCCCAGCACTACTACGGCTTTAACATTTTTGGATCCCATTACAGCACCAACACCTTGTCTTCCTGCATTTCTTCCATAAAGATGTGTTATACACGCATACTTTACTAAATTTTCACCTGCGGGTCCAATAGATAAAACTTGGCATTTATTCGAATGCTTTTCTTTCAAAAATTTTTCGGTTTCCATGGTGCCTTTACCCCACAAGGAGTTAGCATCTTCAAATGTTATTCTATCTTCTGTGACTAACAAGTAAATAGGTTGGGGTGCTTTATCTTTTAAAATTAAAGCATCATAACCAGTAAATTTTAACGTAGGAGCAAAGAATCCCCCCATCATACTATCCACATATCCATTAGTGTGAGGAGATTTACATCCAACAATCGTCCGATTTGCAGAAGGGACAAAATGACCTGTAAGTATTCCAGTTGAAATTATGAACATGTTGTCTGGACCTAAAGGATCCGTTTTTTTTGGTAGTTCATCCCATAAAATTTTTGCAATAAATCCTCTTCCTCCTAGATAATTGAGTGCTAAATCATCATTAATAGGTTTATATTCTATTTTCTTTTTTCTAAGATTAATATAAGCTAGTTTTCCTGCATATCCTTTAATCACCATAACAAACTCACTCAATTTCATTTAAATTTATTTAATATGATTTTCCATTAATGGATAGAATAAACCAATTAAAAAGGTTCAACTTACATGAATTCGGGTTCACACTTCCTTGCGGGATTTATTGTTGGAATATTAATTCTTTTTACAAGAGTAATTACTTGGATCGATATATTTATCATTTTTACATTTTCAACACTTATAGATTTAGATCATCTTGTAAATTTGTTAAGAAAAGAGAATAGGTATCATTTAAGAAGTTTCATTCAAGAACCGCTTGCCATACCAATGATTGGTATTCCTTCCGGAATAGTCTTAAGTTTTCTTTTAGGTTCTTTTATTTATTTTTGGTTAGTAATTAGTGTATATAGCAGCCACATTATATTGGATTATATATCTACTTTTGAAGCATTACCTCTAGATCCATTTACGAAGAAAATTGTAAAACCAGAAACCATGGGGTTTGTGTTTCCAATCTCTCCCGGTTGGGGACATAGAAGAAAAGATTTTCCTAAAGCAATTGATGAAATTTATGTTATGATCCCACTGGTTTTAATTTTTACTGTTGTCTTGGTTCTATATTTGGTTATATAACTATTATTGTGCATTAATGAACATAGTTATAAATGTTAAAAGAGATTTTTTTTCTGAGGATATCACATATGGTTAGAATATCGAGGAAGATCTCAATTGTTCTACTTTCGATCTATCACGTTATAATGATATTATTACTTATCATATTACCTTTAATACAATATGAATTTCAAGTTCCTAATCGGATAGGAACAACTGCTGGAATTAGAGATTTTGGTTTTAGTGGAAACTATCTTTTTTCTACTGAAGGAAGTAATGGATTATGTGTATATGATATAAGTAATCCACTTGTTCCAACATATATTAATAAAGATACAACTCCTAATACTGCTTCCGGTATTGTAATTTCGGGGAGTTACGCTTATATTGTTGATGGTTCTACCTTAAAAATTTTTAATATCAGTAATCCATATAGCTTGAATTATCTTGGTCAAGCATCTTTATCCGGTACGGGAAAAAATATCGTAATTAATGGTAATTTTGTATTTATAGCTGCAGATTTAAATGGACTTGACATAATAAATGTTACAGATCCTGCAAATCCTTCATTTGTAAACAATATAGCTGTACCCAATCGGGCGAATGAGGTAAAAATACTTGGAAATCATTTATATATTAGTTGTTATGGAGGCGGACTTAGAATTTATGAAATTTCAGACCCTATAAACCCAACGGAAGTAGGATCTTGGACGCAAACTCCATGTGTATATAGTACTGCAATAAAGGATTCAATTGCATATGTCGGAAATACGAATGGACTTACTATTCTTGATGTTTCAATTCCAGGAGCCCCACAAGTTATCTCAGAAATTAACATGATTTATTCAATTAAGATGGAAATTAAAGATAATATCTTAATAGTATTAGCCGGTGGTTTAGTATTAATCGATGTTATGAACCCATATTTCCCTGTAAAAATAGCTTATTCTCAATCGGGTACTTTTGATAATTTTAAGGCTTATAATCACCGCCTTTACATTGGTAGTGGTTTATTTCCAGTCCTATATGTCCTTGATATATTGCCATTTCAAATATTAAGGATACTTTTCCCTATTATCATGATAATTTCATTGATTACAGTTAATGGATTACTTATTTATAAATACAAGTTTAGGAAGAAACCAAAGATTTTAGCAGAAAAATTGAAAAGTGAGAAAAAAGAAAAAGATGAACTTATTAAGTTGGATGAGGGGAAATATTCTCAGGTGAAAAATGAACCAAATATTTATAGGGGAGGAATAATTAAAGGTGGAGAATATATTTTTAAAGTTAAAGTAGAAAATGATACAGACTATAATATAACTGATGTTAACGTTAAAATTTTATCTTATCCAAAGGAAAGCTTAAATTTATTAGGGGATGAAATAAGGATTATATCCAAAATTGAGAAGGGAGGATTTATAAGTCCTTCTTTTTCTTTTAGGCCAAATATTGATTGCATTCAAGGAAATATACATTCATTAGTAACTTACATTGATGAGGTTAATCAACCACACATCATAAATGTTAAGCCGCATGAGATAAAGATGGTATGTGGTCTACTCAAACCAAAGAAGGTGGATATCTCAAAGTTTAGAAAGGTTGCAATAGATTTACTAAATTTTGAGAAAACTGGGGAAGATATTCAATTTCCATACAATGTAAATTTATTATTTGAAAAACTCAAGGTCTTATTACCAGAACAAAACTTTGAAATAATTACAGAACCAGAAGAGAAATTAGTAAATAATCGCTTTATTGGTACATTTTTAGGATTTGCTGAGGGAAAATATTCAAAAAAAGAAGTAGGAATTAAGATTACATTAACGGGCAGTATCAATGAAGAAAATTGTGTTGGAAAAATTGAGGGTTTTTGCGAAGAACCAGCGATGTTAATACCATTAATTAACGAATTTTCTCAGTTAATGGAGGAAAAAATAGATGAACCGCTTGATTGTACTAGGGTTCTCCGTTTAGTCAGAAAAAAAGAAGTGCCATGGACAAATATTGAGGAATTAATTTCAGAATTCAATTGGGATGCATCTCATGCTCAAAAAGTCTTGGATTCATTAGTTGAACAGAAAATTTTAACAAGAAAAATTAAAACCTATGAAAAGGGTATTAGATATTATTTCCCAGGATTAATAAAAGATTAAATTTATTAAATAAATTTAATTTTTTTAACAATTTTCATCCAAATGATGAAATATATGGTGAATTGAAATCGATGAATAAGAAAAAGAAAGTAATTTTGGTCTTGTTATTAGTTATAGGAAATATTATATCGTCGATATTGCTTTTTTTATTACCAAGTATACCTACCTTACTTTTCAGAGTCGGAGAATATAAAAGAGGAAGCCAGATAACTGATATGGTTCTCTCAGGAAAATATTTGTATCTAACTGAAACCGTTTCTCCTTATTCTTATCTAGTCATTCTTGATATTTCAAATCCGTTAAAGCCTTATCAAGTAGGATATTATAATATAACCAATATCACCAGTAGCCCATATACATGGGATATTAAAGTCATTGGTAATTTGGCGTTTCTTTCGGCGGATACTGATGGGCTTAGAATTATCAATATCGAAAATCTGGCTAATCCATTTGAAATAGGTAATTATGTGCCAGATTCAGGCTATTTTAAAGTTGCAACAATAGAAGGATCTCTTGCATTTATTAAAACTAATTATGGATTTTCAATATTAAACATATCAGATCCGACTAATCCAACTAGTCTCTGTAATTATTCCACGTTTTATTCAATAAATGGAATAGCCATTAAAGGAAATTATGCATATATAGGTTCGATAGGAGCAAATTTAATCAGAATATTTGACATATCTGATCCCAAGAATCCTATTAATCTGATCAATTTTACTACCTTGCACGGTTCAAAAATTATTATTAGAGAAAATTATGCATATATTGGAGATTATGATAAATTTGGCATAGTTGACATTTCATCACCAGATAATCCAAGAATCATGGCAATGGTAACGGGATTAAATTTCGTAATCGATATGTACTTATATAATAATTATGTTTTTCTAACAGGTGGAAATATTTACCTAAAAATTTTAGATGTAAATAATCCATACATACCAATTGAAGTTGCTTTTTCACAAGGATCTACTGGAACTCAAAACATAGTGGTTACTGAGGCTTATATATATTTAGCGACAGGGACTAATTTCATTGAGATATTTCCATCTTTTAGTTTCCTTTTATTTCGCATTATCTTTATAATAATAATGATTTCAATCCTGTGCACTGCTAATGCAATATTTTTTTGGCGAATTAAAAAATCTCAAGCCAAGAGAAAAAAAGATGAAAGGCAACTGAAATTATTTGAGGTTAAAAAAGATGAATTAATAATAAAAGATCATCTTTTAGTTAAAAAACTAATTGAAGTTCATGAAGAAGGAATAATTGAGGGAGGAAATTACATTTTCAAAATAAAATTAAAAAACAACATGAAATATAATGTTACTGACGTTAATACCGAAATTTTAACCTATCCTAAGGAAAGTATAAAATTAGCTAGTAAAAAATTTTTAAAAATTTCAAAATTAGCATCGGGAAATGATATTGAACTTTCATTTACATTCACCCCTACAACTGACTGTATTCATGGAACGATCCAAACTATGATATCTTTTATTGATGAGAAAAATGAAGTTCAAGCTATCTCATTAAATCCTCACGAAATTAAACTAGTTTGTGGAATGTTAGAGCCTAAAATTATAGAGGAGAAAAGATTTAGGAAAATGGCCGAAGATTTATTAGACTTTGAAAAAGCAGAAGGAGACTTAAAGATTCAATATAATCCCAGACTAATATTTGAAAAGTTAAAGGTTTTATTACCACTTCAAAATTTTAGATTTGTAATTAAACCTAATGAACAATTAATAGAAAATATCTTTATTGGAGAATTTCTTGGCTTTGCAATGGGCAAATATTCAAAAAAAGAGGTTGCTCTTAGAATAACAATCACAGGGAACGTTACTAAGGATGAAAGTGATATAAAAATTGAAGGTTTTTGTCAAGAATCGGCCATGCTTGCTCCCTTGATTAGTGAAATAAGTGAGAGAATTGGAGCGAAAATTGACAGACCCAGTGATTGTACGAAAGTTCTGGAATTAATGAAGGCAAAAAAAGTTCCGTGGACAAATATTGAAGAGTTAATAACTGAATTCAACTGGGATCCTGATTATGCAGAAGAAATTTTGGATATTTTATCAAAACAGAACTTAGCTTCAAGAGAAATTAAAAGTGAGGAAAAAGGTATAAGATATTACTTTCCGAGTTTAATTAAAAATTAAAATCTATTTTATTTTTTTCAGATTATTTTCAAGTATATTTAATCCTATTTGTAGAGTTTCATCATCGATTATTAATGGTGGAATGAGTCTAATTACACTTTTCCCACATGGGAGTAAAATTAATCCTTCTTTAAAGCATTCTAAAACAACCTCTTGAGTTTCTTTTTTAGCGGGTTCTTTTGTTTTTTTGTCCTTAACTAGTTCGATTCCAATCATAAGTCCTTGTCCCCTAACATCTCCAACTATTTCGATATCTTCTTTGAATTCATTTAATTGTTTTAATGCTACTTTTCCCATTTTTTTTGCATTTTCAATTAGATTCTCTTCTTTTATGATATTTACGCTTTCTATTGCGGAAACACAAGCTACCAAATTTCCACCATAAGTGTTGCTGTGTGCACCTTTTTCAGTGAAATCTAATTCTTCCTTTGCAATAGTTGCACCCATTGGAATGCCCGCAGCAATAGATTTGGCGCAACATATAATATCAGGAACTATCCCATAGTGATCAACACCCCACCATTTACCGGTTCTTCCAAAACCTGTTTGGACTTCATCTACTATAAATAATATTCCATATTCTTCACAAATTTTTTTAATTTTTGGTATAAATTCGGGAGGAGGAACGACATATCCTCCTTCTCCTTGAATAGGTTCTATAATTATAGCAGCTACTTCATCAGGAGGTAAAAATGTTTCAAAACACACCTCTTTAAGATAATTTGCACACCAAGTACCACAACTTGGGTAATCCATTTTAAATACGCATCGATAACAATAAGCATACGGAACATGAACACCACCAATAGTAGGTAGGAAACGTTTTTGTTGAATTGGTTTTGATGCAGTGAAAGCTAAAGAACCCATTGTTCGTCCATGAAAAGCTCCAACAAAAGAAACCACTTCTAATACAGATCTATTCCATCTTGCAATT
>RDOE01000147.1 GCA_011364975.1 Promethearchaeota archaeon
AATTGATTTTGCGGATTAGGAATTTTACTCAAATAATTAAATTTGATGATGAAGAAACTCATCTAACTAACATACATTATCACTTTATTTTATTGTAGCTTGAAATGATGGTTCTTTTTTAATTCTTTTATAGTCAGCAACCGCATAATGCCAGATTGCTTCGATTAAAAAAAATAGAGCTAGGAAACCAAAAACTGAGGACCACCATTCATTTACATAGAAGGACCAAATGAGAACCAATATCATGCCTATAATTAATAGAATTGAACCATGTATCTCTAATTTAGTTATTCCATTCATTTTAAAACCTCCAGATTATTGTTAATATTAAATATATTGATTTTAGATTTTATAAAACATTGAATTAAGAGATGAATAGGATTTTGAATATTTATTCATAATGTTTAAATATTTAATTTTACATTAATTACATAGAAAATTAAAAAAAATCGCATAATTATTCAAAAAATATATAAAGAGGAAAAATAAAATGCCAAAAGGAGATAGAACAGGTCCTGGTGCAATGGGACCATTAACAGGAAGAGGTTTGGGCTATTGTGCGGGATATGATGCTCCAGGTTATGCAAGGGGAGCTAACTTTGGAAGAGGAATCGGATTAGGATGGGGACCAGGTGGAGGACGAGGACGAGGACGAGGTTGGTTTTGGAGAGGCATAGGATATAGGAGGCCTTATTATGATCAAACTAAAGTCATACCTTCACCTTATGTTACTCAGCCTATCTTGACCAAAGAAAGCCGATTGGAGATGCTCAAGCAAGAGAAGGATTATCTTGAAACGGAAATGTCAGATATTAAATCTGCGGTTGAGGATCTTTCAAAAAGAATAGCAGAATTGGAAAAAGAAGAATAATTTTTTTTCATTATTTTCATTATAATTGTTTTAATCAAAAAAAATACCATGTCTGAAGAAATTAGAGAATCCTTTGAAGATTATTTGAAAGCAATTCTTAGTATCTCTAAGAGGAAAAAAGGAGGGTGGGTTTCTAATTCTGAAATTGCCGAATTTTTAAGAGTGAAACCATCTTCAGTAACTAATATGCTGTATAAACTAAAAAAAGAGAAATTTATTTCCTGGCAACCAAGGAAAAAGGTAAGGTTAACATCAAAAGGGAAAACTATTGCAATTAATATGATAAAATATTCAACTGAGTTGAATTTTTTCTTTCAAAACCTTTTAAAGCTAAAAAGCAAAAAAGATATTTCAAAATTGTGTTGTTTAATTGAACATCATTTAACTCCAGAAGTGTATTTTGCGCTGGAGGATTTAAATTCTAAGATGTTAGATTTGAACACTTAAAATACCGCTATAATTTTAAATATGAGATAGATGTTCATTTTTTATATATCCTCTCTAAATAATTTGCTTACAATTGTATTGGAACTAGCTCTTTCATTCAGATTTATAAATGCGTAATGTTAATTAGAAAAATATAATCTCTATACATATAAATTTCATTTAAAAATTAATTAACGGATAAAACAATTTATGGTAAAAATTATTATCCATTGTCCTATTAACTGCGAAAAGTTTTGTTTTCAGGAAATTACAAGAAAATTATCAAATATTTCAGAAGAACAATGCACGCTAAAAATTTTAGATCGCGGTATCCTTTCGTTAGAGGTTATCATTCAATCGCCGGAAGACTTAAAACATTGGATAAATATTCTTAATAATTGTTTTACAATAGAGAAACTTCGTATGGAATTAAAATCTGCAGATATACCTCCAGAAATTCAAGCATATAATGCAAAAAAACTATTTCGAGTGAGATTTCTCGAAGACAATATTGCTACTGCTCTGGATAGATTGTTAAAAATTAGTTCGCTACATTCTATAACTTTAATATCAAATCTACAACATTGGAGGGATTTATCACAGCGAGAAATTCAAGGTATTTTCAGGAAAGTCGTGAATGAACACCCTTTTCTACAATTTAATCTAAAAAAGGCTGATATAGGGATTCACACTACTCTTACACCGCATAATTTGAAGATTACTATAGATTTACCTATTCAAACTCTCTTTTCCCAATTAAAAGTCCATCCAACACCTGTATATCCCAGCGTTGCGTATGTAATGGTTCAATTAGGTTTAGAACAAGTCCCCCAAGCACGGAGATTTGTAGATGCAATGTGTGGAGCGGGAAATATTGCTATAATGATAACCCAAATTTTAAAAGATAAGCCCGATCTTTTTGTTGGGGGTTTTGACAAGGATTCTAAGTGGATTGAAATAGCAAGAGATAACTCTCGGATCCTAAAAACGTCCCAAATTGAATTCAGCATATTCGATTTACTCTCTAATGATTTTGAATCAAATTTTCCATTCTATAATTTCGATTTACTTTTGGCACATCCTCCATATAGCCACTTCGTTTCGTATTCTAACGAGATTTTAGAAAAAATATATCACAATTTACTTTTAGTATTTCAAAAATTTGGTTGTGAAAAAGCTTGTTTAGTAATAAATTCACCCCGCTCTGATATTATAATGCCTTTAATAAGTAAGTTTCCATTCAAAATCTTAAAAACAATAGAAATTCCACGAAAAGCCACTACGGTAAAGCTTTGGGTTTTAATTAAGATATACAATTAATGAATCTTAGTTTTTTCTTAAATTCAATCTCAAATTTAAACTTTTAATTGAATATATTTTTACTCCAGAAGGATCTAAGATACTATGATCTAATTTAAATTATAAGCTCAAACTTTAAAATTATCATAATACAATTGTAAATTATGGCAGAAATAAACTTAAAAGTTAATGATACAAAACTCCCATTAAATGAGTTAATGGAAAGTATGTTAACAAATATTATCTTAGGCTATTTGAAGTCTGCGAAAAAAGTGCCTGATAAGATCAACAAAATAGAAATCGAAATTAAATTATAAAACCTTATTTTACTTAATTTAGGTTTTAGCTTTTTTTTATGTTACACGCTCTATTAAAATACTCAAGAGAGAAATTTATATAAACCTTAAAACCTAAACTAAATTTAAAATCTAAATTATAAATTAAATTTGAGTTACAATGTCAGAAGAAAAAACGGAAGAAAAGTTTGACGTTAAAAAAACCTTCTATATAGGGTTAGCCTTTTTTACTACGGGGATATCGTGGAGTCTTTATAATACACAAGTCAACCAACAACTCGACATATATTTTACGGGCTTTCTTTTTGCGGGACTCATGGTTGGATTTTTAATGACAATTGATAATTTGATTGGAGTGATAATCCAGCCAATTATGGGGAGTATATCAGATAATACAAGGACAAAATATGGAAGAAGGATGCCTTTTATTATTATTGGAGTTATACTGTCTGCAATATTTTTCGCATTAATTCCTACTGGTTTTGGGACAGAATTATATATCCTTTTAATATGGATGTTCTTTTTTAGTTTGAGTATGGGATTTTATCGATCACAAGCAGTAGCTTTAATGCCTGACTTTATTAGACCTCTGCACAGAAGTAAAGCTAATGCGGTAATAAATATAATGGGCGGCTTAGGTGCTATTGCTGCTTATACTATGAGTTTAGCATCAGATTATATAGGATTAACATTAACCTTTCTGATTGGATCAATTATAATGATTCTCGCTCTAATAGTATTATATTTTAAGGTGGATGAGAATGAAGCTTTTAGCTACAAACTATTATTACAAGCAGAAGCAGAGGAAGGAGAGAAATCAAAAGAGAAAAAAGAGAAATTAAAGTTAATGGAAAGCGTAAAAGGAATTTTAAAAGAAGAAGATAAAAGTACATTGTTTATGTTATTAACAATCTTTTGTTTGTTCCTAACTCATAATGGTATAGAAGGATTATTTTCGATATATGCTGGCTCTGGTCCAAATGGAGTATTAGGCCAAACTCCTGGATTTGCGGGATTTCTATTTAATTTTGTGGCGTTACCCTTTATAATAACTGCTTTTCCTTTATCACTTTTAGCATCAAAGATTGGTAGACGACTATGCATAAAAATAGGTTTAAGTATAATGTTCGTGGCTTTATTAGTTGGATTTCTAGTACAAACCTTAACTGTAACAATCATAATTTTAGTACTGTATGGAATAGGGTATGCTTTAGTAAACGTAAATACAATTGTTATAATTTGGGAATTAGCACCGAGTGCTAAAAAGATAGGGACATATACTGGACTGTATTACTTCTTCAGTGTTTTAGCACAAATACTAGGTCCAATTTCCGTAGGCAGTTTAAGAGATCTTTTTGGTAAAAACTCACTTTTGATTGATGGTGCTATTTTCTTAATTTTAGCATTAGTTTTTATGTTTTTAGTAAAAAGAGGAGAAATTGAACTTACTGAAGAACAAAAGCTTGCAAGACAAAAAGCAATTTCAGAACTATAATATATAATTATTTCTTTTTTCTTTTTATTTAGTTTTATTTTTTTAGCATTCTTAATTATTCTATTTAAAAAAGTTATTTGTAAATTATGCAGCTTGAACCAGAATGTATTGGATGTCTGTTTGATCAAATGCTACGAGCATTTAAACTTTTAAGTCCCGAGATATCTCGTGAAGTTATAATCAATGCCCAAATGAAATTAATGGAGTATCTTATAACTCTTGATATCAATAAAAATGCGTCACCAAATATAGGAAAAATGGTTTATAGTCTTGTCGCGGAAACACTAGGAGTTGATGATCCTTATAGAGGCTTAAAAAGAAAACAAAATTCAATGGTTTTAGAATTATATGATCATGTAAAGAAAATCGTTTTGAAATCGAAGGATCCCCTATTTGAGTCAATAATTATAGCGGCTTTAGGAAATACAATAGATTTAGGGGCTAACCATAAAATAGATATAATTAATGATATCAAAGCTTTTTCTTATAATGATTTAGTTATAAATGATTATAAGGATTTCAAAACTTCATTAGAACGTAATAATATAATGTTAATTATAGGAGATAATGCAGGTGAAATTGTTCTTGATAAGTTATTAATAGAAACTCTCCAAACTGAGTATCCTAAATTAAAGATAATATATTCAGTAAGATCTGCTCCAATAATTAATGATGTTACTTATGAAGATGCCGAATTCGTTAACTTGACAAGATTGGTCCAAATTGTGGAAGCATCTCCAACCCCAGGCATCGAATTATCTACTGCTTCTGAGGAATTTAAAAGTCTCTTTTTTGATCCTCATATCATAATCCTTTCCAAAGGACAAGGAAATTTTGAGAGTTTATATGGTCTTGATATTCCGAGCAAAGATGTATTTTATTTACTAAAAGCAAAGTGTAGTTTAATGGAGCGAATCTTTAAAGTAGTTATTGGAAATCTAATCTTTAAAAAGAGAGATTCAGATTATTAAACATTGAAACAATTTTTAGAGAACGATTTTAATAATATATGGAATGTTATTATGAATGATTCCTTAATTTTGCAATAGCTTCAGTGAAGAAACCAAAATCTTTTATTTCAGATTCTTCTTCTATTCTCTTAAAATAATCTTTTATTTGGGTATAAAGCAACCTTTTAAAAGATTCAAATTGATTTATATCCACACACTCGGTGATATCATCTTTATATAAGGTGTAGAATTGATCTAATGCCTTTTCAGCTTCCTGTCGAATACCATCTTTCGCAAATTCTTTATCCATTATAGCAATCAAAACTAGATCATACTTATTTACTATAATCATTTGGATGTCTAATCCTTTAATAAGGATCTCTTCGATTTTTCCCATATTTTCTGCTCCAAATAGAGAAAGGGCTCCAACAAAGGAGGAAAGCATAATCGGGTTAATATTAGAATCCAGTATTAAATCTAAAAGATATATTCCAGTTTCTTTACATATTATTATCCCCTTTAACAATTTTGATACTTCTGGTTTAATGTTTTGCAAATTTTATTATTACCTTTTACCTTTGTGTTAAGAATTAAATCAATCCGCTTATTAGACAACATATTTATGTAACTATTCTTTTAAATGGTTTTGTTATTTATCAGACTTTATATTATGTGAGTATTTATTCCCGAAAGTCATAGGACTTTAATGTATATTCCATCCCTATTAGTTAGTTCATAAAATTGAGAACAAATATTGAATCTTAAACTTATTAGTTTAATAACAAACTTTAATTTTGAATAAAGATTCTCTATTTTTGGAAATAAACATATAAATAACGAGTCATCATGAAAAGAATAATTGGTATTCCGTCGGATGGTCCTAATTTAACTGATCCCATTTCTGCTCATTTTGGGCACTGCAGATATTTCGTAGGGGTCGAATTGGATGAGAATGATATTAAAAAGGTTTTTTCCTTAGAAAATAATGGACACTCTAGTTGCATGGAACCTGTTATGAATATGAAACAAAAAAATGTTACAGATATGATTGTGGGGGGTATTGGTGGTCGACCATTCCTTGGATTCTCCCAATATGGTATTCATTTATTCAAGGGAATCGAAGGATCTATAAAGCAGAATATTGAACTATACTTAGAAGGAAAGTTAGAACCTCTTAATGAACCTCTTTGCGGAGGTCATTCAGAAGGTCATATACATTAAATTAAAAATAAAAATTATTTTTCTAAAATTTCTCTAATTGTATTAACTACGTTTTTGAAAGCTTTAGCACTTTCAGAGTCTGGATATTTCAAGACGAATGGTAAACCTTGATCTCCTTGCTGACT
>RDOE01000148.1 GCA_011364975.1 Promethearchaeota archaeon
ATTTATTGACTTTTTCTTGAAAATTATCTGGTCTTTCCTTTAATTCAAATATCAATTCCTTATCTTCAGGTTCTTCCTTTTCCTTTCCTTTACCAGTTACCACAACCCTCACGCGACCAATATTCTGGATTCGAGCGTGGCGAGTTTTAGGATCGCCCTGTCTATGCGAGGTTACACGAATTGCTGGGAAGTAAGTACCTGGCTCTGAAAATGAATAAGTTGTTTTCACTTCTACACGAGTACTCTTAGTGTTCTTGAGTTTCTCGGTCACTGGATAGTCACCAGCACCCTCAAAATCCCATTCTGCCCCAACTACATAGCCGGCATCAGGTGGTGTTTCAATAACCGCGGAAAATTTAACTTTCTTACCAATGTTAACATCTGCACACTCACCTCCGTTTACTGTAAGATTAACCACAGGTTGAATTCCTTTACGCTCCCTAGCAGTCGGAGGCACTTCTACTTGTGCATCCCTCATTTTATATGTAGAACTTGCTGGAGGTGCTATACCTTTTTCTACCCATGCGCTCAAATCACTTAGTGCCTGTTGTAAAACACCACCATAATTGATAATTCGCGTCGTTATTACTGGGGGAGTATCAAACTTCGTCACTACGGGCGGTACATGCATCGCATGATCAATATACCAGAGCCGGTAATTATCATCAAACTTATCTCCTAATATATCTTTTATATTCGCGCGGTACCATTCGGCACCCCATGGATAAGCGATTTCATCCATCAGCATATTCACTACAATCATCTTGCCATCAAATTTACCGTCTAGACGTGCAACAGTATCTTTGGAATAACGATTACATAATAGTTCAGCACGTTGTGGATAAATAGGATTACCCTCATCGTCTCGGAACTGGTCATAACCATAATAATCAGGTGAAGGAAGTTGGTGACGATGGTAGGTTTGAGCAGCGAGATACACAGAATTATCTATCTCTACTTTGTCCCCTGCTTTGACTTTAGCCAATGCTTGGAAGTGTGCCTCTCCAAAGGCAATCAAGACGAACTTTTCAAACGCTCCAGCAATGTAGACTACGCAACCCTCAGCTTCACCACTTTTTATAACTAATGAGGCTCCTTGAAAATCTGCATCTGGTAAATCTTCCATCATAAATCCTGATGGTAACTTTAAATTACTAGCACTCCCCGCCGATAATGTTGTCCCAAATCCCATTTCCTTTAAATCTTCGGGAAAAATTAGTTTATTAATTTTTGTTTCATGGTGAACTTTGGCATTTAGGAGTGATTCAGGCGGATTCGCACCTAGATAACCAGGTCTATTCCAAAAATCTTCAAAATAGGTGGGATCCCATTTAACCATTTGATCAAAAAACATAGTTAAAACACCTGTATAACCAAAGGCTATCCTTCTGTAATTAAACCAAGCACGTGGTGGAAAACCCATATTAGTCACCTCGGTGAGCGCCTCTTGTTCCTCAGCATTTAGATCGGCATATATATCTCCACTACCTCCTGGTTCCATTGCATCAATGATATTAGGTACTTTATCTTTTAATATACGCATTGCATGAGCTTGCACCGTAAAATTATTGGGTATTGCGATTGGTGTTGCGTGAATAAATGGCACCGCCCCATCCCAAATATTTTTCGTATTTTCCACACAAGCAATCGTTTTAAAGGCTCCACCGCTACCACCGTAAACATAACCATATATTTTTTTACCTTTTCCGTACATCTCGGAAGCTAAAATGCGCGAATACTTAGCTACTGCCGCACTGGCTCGATAAGCGGTGATAGTTGGATCACCACCTACAAACATGTTCAATCTTCCCAGATTTGATTCTACAAGATAAGCACCACTCTCGATTGCAAAACCTAATGAATAACTAGGATCAGGATATTCTGGTTTCTGTACAGCGTTTTCATTCCCCGATATAGCCATGAGATATTGGAAAAATCGACCATCATATTTTTCCTTCGGAGGGAAGTAAATTGAGAATCGTGTATCGGTACCCTTAAAGCCACCATGTACATATCGATGACGCTCGGGCTCATCCCGCCATTCATCAATATCTATATATGGTTCAGTGAAAAGAGGATCGCTTTTTTCAATATGTTTATTTTCTTCTATAATAATACACCTTCTTAAACATTAATTTATAACTTTTAATTCAATTTTGACTAAACTTCTGGTTTTATATTAGTTAAAATCTAGTTAATTCTTGTTTACATAATCCAAAAAAGCCTTTACTACCATATGAAATCTGGGATCACTAACGACAGTAATGTGATCTTTTCCTTCAATTTGGATATAAATAGAGCCTGGTACTATTTGAGCTAAAACAGATTTATCTTTTGATAAAGAATCCTTAGATCCAAAAACGTTTAGAACTGGCAAATGGATTTTTTTAAGAGCTTCTTTCCTTCTGGGATCAGTTGGGATTATACCATCGGGACGTTGAATATCTCCCTCCAAAACATATATTAACGCTTCAAGATCTTGGGAGTTAGACTCCGCATAACTTGATATTACTTTTCGGAATCGTAAAGCACTTTTATTTTTTACGTCATTAAGATCTGCTTTTTTTAAACCTTTTATCCATTTTTTCATTATTATTTTACCCAAAAATTTTATTCTTTTTTTGGAATAGTGGAGCGGAAATCCTCCAATAATCGCACTAATAAAAAGTTCTTGATTTTCAAGTAAAATATCTGTAGTAATTCTTGCCCCCATAGAATATCCGAAAAAATTAGCTTTCTCAATCGATAAATAATCAAGTAATTTAACGATATCTTCATTTATCTTTTCTCCATACTGAGTAGAATCTTTAGGCTTATCACTTTTTCCGTGTCCACGACAATCCACAAGTATTAATTGATAATCATCCTTGAGAACATCTACCCAATTGCTATCTTTCCAATTACCTTGGATGTTTGCGGCAAACCCATGAATCATTATTACGGGTGGTCCTTCCCCTATAATTTCATAATATATTTTAACTCCTTCATTATCAAAATATGGCATTTCTATTGACTCTTTTAAATTAGGTAAAAATCCTATTTTATAATTGAATTAACTAAAATTTAAAATTACTTTAATTAACAAATTGTAAAAAAGCATAAAGCTAAAAAAAAATATTTTTTTTTATTTAATAAACTTAAGCTTGAAAATTCAAGCTTTTTAAATTATTTACTATTTCACTATCAAATGAAGAGTTTAAAAAAAATTGTTCTGAAAGTACCTTTAGATGCAAAATCTAAAGAATTCTTTGGTCTATTGGAAAAATATGAATTACTCCAAATACACCGCCAAGACGATGATCAAATCTTTGCAACACAGAAGGTAAAATTCAAGGATCCTAAAATGCATCCAAAAATATTGGAAAGTGAACATTATGGGATTTCATTTATAGAAGTAATAAAAGAAGACAAGGAGAATAATGAATTCATTTTCTTTTCTAAGCATAAATGGGTTGAGCAAACAAAAAGATTTCTTGATAGGCTAGATTTAATTATTGATCCTCCAATTATTCTAGATCAAGAACGTCTTTTAGTAAGTATTATAACAGAAAGTAAAAATATTGATGAATTCGTTAATTCTCTTAATCAATTTTATAAAGGGGGATTGGAAATTCTAAGCATATCTCACATGCAACCTAATTATGAAAATCTTTTCTTAAAATTAACAGATCGCCAGAAAGAAATTGTTTATTATGCTGCTCAGCATGGATATTTTGAAATTCCTCGTAGGATCAATTCAAAAGAAATTGCTGACCACTTTACAATTTCTCGGAGTGCATTATATGACCATTTACGAAAAATAGAAAGGACAATTTATCACTCAATATTCTATTAGTATTAAATATACAAGACGTATCAATTGTAGTAATATAATTAGTTTTAAATTACTGAACTTTTGTTGCTATTCACAACTAAAGCTTCTATTATTTGTGGCATAACATCACGAGGAAAACTATGCCCCATTCCCTCAATAATTAATAATTCAGCTTTAGGTATGCTTGCTGCAATATCTTTGCCTGCTTCTATAAGGTTAAAAGGATCTTCCCTGCCATGAATAACAATTGTAGGTGCTGATATCGCGGTTATATAGGGCTTAATATTACCCGGTATCGCCATTGCTGCCAATTGACGTGTTATTCCTTCAGGATAATAGCACCGATCGTATTCCTTTGTCCTATACTCTCTTGACTGTTTCTCATCATAAGGGAATGTACCAATAATTAAACTATCCCGTTTAACCATCTCATTAATATATGCATCACGTTCGGATGGAACGGGAGCAAAGAATTGCATCATAATTTCAGGTTTTGAAGGTGGAAGGTTAGGATTTCCCGTAGTGCTCATAATTACTGCGAGAGATAATACACGAGATGAATATCTATAGGCTATAATTTGCGCGATCATTCCCCCCATAGAGGCGCCGCAAATATGGGTTTTTTCAATGTTAAGGTGGTCTAATACGCCGATGGCGTCATCAGCCATATCTTCTAAAGTATAGGGAATCATGGGCTTTTCTCCACGAGTATATGCAGCACTAATCTCCATCATATCAGGTATACCCGCCTCTTCAAACTTTGTTGATAAACCAACATCTCGATTGTCAAATCTTATAACAAAAAAGCCATTACGGGCCAACTCTTCGCAAAACGCATCTGACCAAGCAAGTAATTGACTTCCCAACCCTGCTATTAATAATAAAGGTTTTGAAGACGGTTCCCCAATTGTTTCATATTCAATCGATATATTATTTACATACGCTTTCGGCATTTTAGAATTCCCTATGCATATTTGTATTAAAATTCTGATAGTTAAATAATAATTATTAATTAAAGATTATGATAAAATATAATGCTGAAAACTAAAACAACAGTGATTTATATCTTTTTATTTATAATAAAAAAAATGCAAGATTTCTATGCTTAAAAGAAAAAGTGAGGGCCAGCTAGAGGGAGAGAATAAAGTCCATAAAGTTCCATTTAGTCAAAAGGTGTATTATAGTTTAACAATCGCGGGAATAACATTCATAGGAAGTATGATAGATGGAGCCATGCTAAAATATTATACCGATCTCATATTATTTCCCGCTTTATTGTATGGAATCGTACAATTATTATTTGCAATAATTAATGCCGTTAATGATCCAATAATAGGATTTTATTCAGATCGAACAGTACCCGTTGAAGGGAAAGGAAAACGAAAGAGATGGTTAATTCGCTCACTTCCTCTGGTTGCTATTGGATATTTTTTGATGATTTTTGTTAGCCCAGATTTCCCTCATGAACTCATCTTTATTCTTTTGTTTATAGCGCTTATACTTTATGATACTGGATTTGCTATGAATAATATTAATAGAGGAGCCCTTATGATTTCGATAACCGATGATGATAGCGAAAGAGCTTCAATAGTTTCAACAAATCTAGTATTCCAAACCATTTTAGGTATAATCTCATACCTATTAATAATGTTTTTTTTTATTGGAGAAGTCAATCCTTTCCCTTTACCTATCATAATTTTAGTACTTACACTTGTAGGAATTATTGGTGTGGGAGTTGCATTATATGGTGCAAGAGGGATAAAAGAACCTCTTAAACTATACGATGGAGAGACATTTCCTGAAATTAAAAAACTCATTAAGCAAACTCTCAAATCAAAAACCTTTATTTTTTACATCCTTTTTCAATTTATTTTAGGTTCTGTTTCTGCAACGGTTATAACTTTTCAGGTTTTTTATTTTGAAAAAGTAATTGGAGTAGGGGGAATGGAAGTTATGATAGTTGGTGCCATTACATTACCCTTCACTTTTTTCGCATATTACTTGGTACAAATTGTCAACAAGAAATTTGGCCCAAGAAAAACCCTCATGATGTTCATAATGACAAGTATTATTGCGTTTCTCGTGCTTTTATTAACCAGAATTTTTGTACTGGCGGTTATTAGTTATTTGATCATTAATATGGGAAATGCTGCATTTTGGATCCTTTCTACACCTATTTTTGGAAATGTAATTGATGAATACGAATTAGAGACGGGTAATAGACCCATAGGAACTTTTAACGGAATTAATGCAATTTTCATTTCACCAAATAAACAGTTAATGATTTTTATCTTTACACTAATTCTTTCAATCTCAGGATATGTCGAAGGGATAGGAGTAATTCAAAAAGAAAGCACAGTTCTGGGAATTCAAATTGGAGTTGGACTCATCCCAATAATATTTTTTAGTATTGGATTTCTCATTTTACTTTTCTTTCCGTTGCGTGGTGAAAAACTCGCAGAAGTAAAGAAAAAGATTAAAGAAATATATGATAAGAGATTACAGTAAAAAAATTTTTAGATGGGGATTAGCTTTTTAAGAAATTATCAATTGATTTTTTTAATAATTTCATTAAATAAAGATCTCCTAGGACACTTATCTTATAAACAATGAAAACTACGTGTAAAAAATGATGAATAATCTAGATGAAAAAGAGGGTGGAAGTCCCTTTACAGCCCGTCTTAT
>RDOE01000149.1 GCA_011364975.1 Promethearchaeota archaeon
TTTATCAAAGAGTATTTTATTAGGAGTATAATAATTAATTTTTAAATTATTCTTAACGGCATATTGATTAACAACAGGAAGCCAAGCTAAACTATCCCCTAAAGACCCTGATTGATTAACAATATGTCTATTATCAGCGATAGCGAATTTAAATTCTTGAATTATTTTTGTAGATAAATTTTGAACAATAACTTTTCCATTTCTATTAATCAGATGAGAACTAGCCCACATATTAGTTGAAATCTGAGTAGAATAAACCTGTTTACCAGTTTCATCTAAAAATTTTATCTCATATTTAAATGTTTGATTTCCAAGAATTTCCATCTTAGCTGCTTTATCAAAAGTAGCTTCAAAATTATTAAAATCTATGGCAAAAATAGGATTCAAATCTTTTGATTGAGTATTTAAATAGTTCAATAAGTTATCACCTTCTATATAAGTAACTAATTGATTATTATCAAAAGAACCCGCGTAAACATCTAAATTATTTAAGAATATATTCATATCCCAACTTATAGCTTCTTTAAGTGCTATGGGATTTAATTCAAGCAGAGAAGGAAATACAAACAAATCCATCGCCGCCATATAATCAGCAACATTATCTTTTTCTCCATGCACGATACAATTTGGTAAACTCTTTTGAGTTTCCGTTAAATTACAATCATTATAAAAACAAGTGTTGCCAACAAAATGAAATTGTATATTTTTATGCTGCAGTTTTTCAGCAAGATCATATATATATTTTTGATTTTTGTCTTTAGTGAACAATCCGACATTCAATACATGAAAACAATCTTCTGATAAATTCAATTTCCTCAGAGCTTCAGCTCTATCTGGTCTAACTTTTTTAGGTATTTCCATTTCTATTAGTTTTTTAGGAACATCTAAAAATTCACTTTTCTTAAAATGAAAAGGAGAACAAAAATAAAATTCATCAGGAATCAAAACTTTATTATTAAAATTAAATGTAGAATTATGACAAGTTTCAAAAACTTTAAACTTTCTGTTTTTATCATATAAAAACTGCTTTAATTCATCGGTTAAAGGCTTTAAAGAAAATTCTTCAGCCATTTCATTCAAATGAATCTCATCTGGAAAAAATGAATTAATATATTCTATTAATTCTTTAGACTTAGCTTTGTAAAATTCATCTGGATGACGCAAACTCCCTAAACTAAAAAAATTGTCTTTGCCCACTAATTTTTCTATCTGATTTCTTTGAACCAAATATTCACCATAGTAACAATATTCTACGACTGCAACTTTATAATCCTGATTAATTTTTTGACGAATTAACCATTTTAAATACTCTGGAGAACCACCAGTAGATAAATGCGGTGCTAAAAATAATATCTTCTTTTTAAATACTTTATTCGTTTGATTATAAATCGTTTCTATAAATTGATGAACTTTCTCTGGTTCAGGATGACACTCAAAAGAACTTTTATTTTCTAGACAATTAATTAAAGGAGGAACACCTTGAATAGTAGTCCAAGCTTTTACTCCATATTTTATATCAGAAGCGCAGAATAAATCACAAGGACCACTAATATATTTATATTTATACGCTTGAGATCCATTTCTGTATGGAGCTCTTAATCGATTATTAATCGAAGACCCTAATTGAACAATATGTGTATCAGTCGTACCCGCTAAATGAAGTAAACCTGAATCCATGGTCACTATAGAATGAGAATTATTTATGACATGCCAACACTGAGAAAGACTTAACTTATTTGTTAAATCCATCCCTAAATTAATATCCAAATCAATAGTCTTCTTATCAATATTATAAAATCCTTGCTCGCTATCATTTTTACCAACCAAAACAACAGGTATTTGAGATTCGTTTAACAAATTAATTAATTTTTGCCAATTTTCTTTCGAATAGGTTCTTGATGCCCAAGTAGAACCAACATGCAATACAATATAATTTTTAGGTAAGTTTTCTATTTCGATATAATCATCTGCAATAAAATCATATTCCATTTCTTCATCCGATAAGCAGAATCCTAAATCTAAAGCATGAAACTGCCTGATATCGATTGTGGCGTGTTTTTTCTCTACTCCATGGTGATTTTTCTTACCAATATCTAAAAACGTCTCAAAAACCTCATGAGGGCCTTTCACGCTTGATCTAATACGGTCAAATTCTTTGAAAGAATAAAGATTAGAAACATATTTATTATTTTTGAAAATTTCTTTATTATGAGTTATAACATTAATTAAACTATCATAAGATTTAGAAAGTTTTCTTAATGTAGGGGTCGAGGCTAAAGTATCTCCCAAAGAAGGAGAATGCACAAATAAAAAATATTGCTTCATATCTCTAGTTAAAAAATTATAAACAGAATCTTCTACTCTTCTATGATAAAAATAAAGATCGTTAATATCTTGTTTTGCAGGAATAGTACAGAAAGACGTAAGTCTTTGCAAGCCTAATTCTGGATTATTTATCTTATCAACCATTAATTGCAATTGATCTTCTCCCCCTTCAATTACATTAATCAATGTTTGCTTTAAATTATCTTTGACCCCATCCCTCCATAAAAGACAGTTTATAACAGTTTCTTCATGAAACGGAGTCAAATAATTCCAATTATTAATAATTAAATCACTAAAACATAAACTGAACCATTCACATACAAAATCATAACAATTTTTATTAAATAAAAATACTCCCGTCTGTAGATATGTAAAAGTTCTTAAATTTACATCTATGTTTAATTCTTTCATCAATGGGGCCTCCAAGCATAAATTCAAATCCACTCCACCATTCGCAAAAGGATTACCTCTCCCATCAGACATCATCATAAATTGTTGACACGCAACAGTTAATAAGGGATGATTAATTATCCTATCAATATTTAAAAATATATCATCACAACATTTTCGCGCAAAACAATCTGAATCTATATAACAAAAATTATCTTCACCGGAGATTTTTAATAATTTACCTTCTAAAATATTTTTTACCAGTAATGGTTTTAGGAAAACATGGTATGATTTGCAATTTTCGTCAAAAGAACCGGTCAAATCGTTTTTGCCGCCCTTAAAAGCTTCATCAGTATCAAATTTAATATTAATTACATTCTTAAAACGATTTTTATAATCAAAATCAACAGAAAAAAATAAAATTTTACAACCAGAGTATCTTTCTAAAGATTTAAATAATCTTTCAGCGTACTTTATATAATTTTTATCGCAATGCGTTATAAAATAATTCATAACTTAGAAATAATATAATCTTCTGTTACAATAAAATCTATAATCCCATCAAATAAATGTTTCATTACTTGATGTGGATAATTATTAATTGGCTCCCCATGAGCATTTAAAGAAGTGTTTAATACGAGCGGAATACCTGATACATTATAGTAAGCTCTAATAATCTCATAATATAAAGAATTAGTTTCCTTATTAACAGATTGAGGTCTAGAAGTTTTATCTTCTCGATGAACAACCGCTGGAATCCTATCCACCCATTCATCTCTTGTATCGTAACATAAAGTCATAAACTCGGAAGCATACTTAGATTTACCGGCAATAAACACTTGATCTAAATAATCTTCCATTATAGAGGGCGCAAATGGCATTATTTCAGTTCTATTTAGCCTCTCGTTTAGTTTCGCATGTGTATCAGGGTCAGTAGGGCGCACAAGAATACTCCGCCCACCTAGAGCCCGTGGTCCATATTCTGTTCGATTTAAAAATAAACCAATAACATTACCATCATTAATCAAGTCAGCAATCTTATTTAAATCAAACGGTAAAATATTTAATTCATGCTGCTTTTCTAATAATTTTTCTTCCCATGCTAATCTCGAAAAACTTTCTCCATAAAAACTATTCTCTAATTTTTTAGGAATAGAAATTTCTCCTAATTCATGAGCTTTACAAATAGCTGCCCCCAAAGCTAATCCAGAATCACCCATTGCCGGATGAATAAAAATCTCATCAAAAAAATCTAGCTCATTTATGAATTTATTTAATTTTACATTCGCAAATAATCCTCCTGATAAACATAACTTACGATATTCTGGATATTTTTCATGAATATCTTTTAAATATAAAAACATCATATCTTCAGTGAACTTCTGAAGAGTAGCTGCATAATTTTGCCGATATACATTATCAGTAAAACTATTTGGATTAGCTATATTAAATACATAATGCCATAAATTCTCCCACTCTCCGGGCAAAAAATTAAAATCTTTATAATACAAGCATTGATTCATTAATTTATAGATATTTTCATCAACTTGTCCATGAGCCGCTAAACCGACAACCTTGCCTTCATCTTTTAACATTTCCCAGCCTAAATAAAAAGTACTTGCAGCCCAAATACCAGCTAAAGAAGCTGTAGTAGCTATTTTTTGAGAATTTACCTGCTCAAACGAACCATCTTCACATAAAAATATTTTCCCCCTCGAATGATTACCTTTTCCATCATGACTTAATGAAATAGCTTTCCCAGTAAAGCCAGAAGTGAAGTAAGATCCCAATGCATGACAATCATGGTGAGAATGACTAGATACTTTATTAGCATCGATATGATTTACGATCTTATAGCCAAAAGATCTTCTATGAGGAGTAGAAAAACAAATATAATCAAAATCTTTTAACTCTAATCCATAAATATCTTTTAAACATCTTAAACCTTGTTCAGGATCTTTATTTTGTTGGTAGATTGATTTTACGCCTGTTAATTTTTCCTCTTCAAACAAACCTTTTATTTCTCCATCTTCTATGTAAGCAATAGAAGTGTCATGAAAGCACACACTTAATCCTAATATCTTACTCATAACACATTATATCATTAAATAATTCTTCATGATTCATTCCAACCCAATTCTTCCTATGGTTAAAAGATGCAAAAGGAACCGTGTTATTTATAAATATAAATCCACTTTCCCAATGATCGCCGCCATGAAATTGAACATTATGTCTTTTAATATTATATTTGGCGTAAATAGTTTGCTCTAAACCTTTTTCATTATATTCTTGCTGTGTCACAAAGTGACTTTCATAATCTTCAAATTCATTTTTTAATCTATCGCTAAATCTAGAAATAACTAATGGTTTAAAATTATATTTATTCGCCAAACCCCCAAGCTGCATAGTCCAGTCTTTATGACATTCATATATATTGTTATCAAATTTAACAGCTACAGTTTTATTTCTTTCATCATAGATTTCATCATACAATAATTTTAATTCATTATTTACTAATCCATGTAACTTAAATCTCCATTTAGCCCTAAAAGTAAAAAAATTCCTATAAAAATTAAAATTCCTAAAATCACACTTCTCAATCATATTATACCATTCATTATCATGATATATAAGAAGATTAAGCGCATATACATCACATGTATTATCTAATACATTTATATATGGTCCATTAACCCAATTGGTTCTAACTTGTATAGAAGATGTTAATATCATTCCCTTATGTGTTCCTTTATAACAGATGTAAAAAATGTAGTAAATCCAATACTTTCTATAGTGTCACACACTTTCATATTAGATACATATCTACCCGCAAAATTACATGTGAAAAACTTGCCTTCAGCATCAGGATCTCTAACTTTATGATAAAAATCTTCTGATTCTAATACTACTACTTCCATTGCAGACATATCTTCTGTATACTCTTCGAATTCGACTGAATCATAGTATATTCCCTCATCATCAGGAATCGCAGCTCGTTTTTCCCGGTTCTTATCTAGGTATACCATTAAATAATCCATATCTTATATAATACCAAATATGTCGGCGGCTGTCAAATTAATATTTATCTTTTTCCCCTATTTCAAAACGCTCGCTTATTTTTTTTGTTTTTTATTTATACTGATTTCTTATTAATTTTATTAATTTTTATTAAATAGGGGGAGGGATATGGGTTCAGTTTTTTTTAGTTGGGTTTGGTTTATCTGAAAATGAATTACATATTGAAGAAAATGTCCCCCCACCTATTTAGCAAAAGTCAATCCCGAAAATATTTTAGAAAAAGGGGGGGAGTCTTGGCACGACACCTGCTCTGGGTAATGGGGGGGGAGGGTAGGCAGGTTAAAAATAATTAAAACTTTTTCTTGCAATCGTTGACTGATTCGACTACCTTATAAGTATGAAAGTTAACGGAACACAAAACGAAATTGCGAAAGAGTTCGCAGAACTGAACGCAGAACTGGATGCGCTGATCCAACAAGAAATCAATGAGAAGGAAGCAGCTCGCAAAGCTCACCTTGCCAAACCCTACACGCGCAGCGCGGAAGCAAAGCCTTTTAGCTGGGACGCATAACATGAGCGCAGCAATTACCAAAATCACCATGGACGAACTTAATCACAGACTCGAAGATTGGCTATGCGAATGCGCCACCACAGAGGAAGAGTGGGACGTTATCGCCGAGTATAGCTTTCACCGAAAGATCAAATTAGTCA
>RDOE01000150.1 GCA_011364975.1 Promethearchaeota archaeon
TTTGTAAGTGTCTAGGGCTTTAAACATTTATTTTTTAAAATCGGTATATTTAAATAGATCAATTAATACATATTAATTAAGCATTGTCAAGACATTATTGACAATCAACCATTACTATGGTGAAAAAAATGGTATTTGAAGATTTTTATGACAATTTTTTCAGAGAAAGAAGGGCTTTAGAGGACCCTTATAGTAAGGTTACTATATCGAAGGAAAAATATAGGGAACTTTTAGAGGTCTCAGAAAAATATGAAGCGCTTGTAAAGGAATATAGAGATGTTGTTGCGAAGAAAACAGAATTGGAAAATCAAATCGAACTTTTAAGGCAAGACGGACGAAGATTAAAAGAATTAGAAGAAAAGACAGAGAAATATTTGAATACTTTACTTAGAGTCCAAGCCGAATATGATAATTATCGAAAGACAAATCAGCGTGAAAATGAGAGATATGAACTTAAATATAAGGAAAAGATGCTTACGAAATTGATTAAACATTATGAAGATTTAACTAGGGCAATGAACGTGTTAAATACGTTAGAAATGAGTGAATCAATAAAAAAAGGATTTGAAATGATCCTCACAAACTTTAAAAAATTATTAGAGGAAGAGGGAGTAAAAGCTATGGATTCTGAAGGAGAGATATTTGATCCTTACAAGCATGAGGTAATTTTAGTGGAAGAAAATGAGAATCTGCCTGAAAATACTATTTTAGAAGAAATAGATAAAGGTTATTATTTAAATAACATGGTATTAAAACCCGCAAGGGTAAAAATATCAAAATTAAAATCAAATTCATAAATTTAATAAAAAAATTAAAAAAAAAGAGTGATAAAATATGGGAAAAATAATTGGTATCGATTTAGGAACATCGAATTCAGCTGCCGCCGTATTAATTGGTGGGAAGCCACAGATTATTCCAAGTGCGGAAGGTAATACATTAGGAGGAAAAGCATTTCCTTCAGTGGTTGCCTTTACGAAGGATGGTCAGAGATTAGTAGGTGAACCGGCTCGAAGACAAGCCGTATCAAACCCAGATAGAACTATTACTGCAATTAAACGAAAGATGGGTACTTCTTATAAGGTAACTATTGATGGCAAAGATTATACTCCACAAGAAATTTCTGCGATGATTTTAAGAAAAATCAAGGAGGATGCTAGTGCGTATTTAGGTGAAGAAGTCACAGAGGCGATAATTACAGTCCCTGCATATTTTAACGATAACCAAAGACAGGCTACGAAAGATGCGGGAAGGATCGCGGGATTAAATGTAAAACGTTTAATTAACGAACCCACTGCCGCTGCCGTAGCCTATGGCCTTGATAAAAAGGACGCGAAATTGAAGATCGCAGTATTGGATCTTGGTGGTGGAACCTTTGATGTCACCATTATGGAAATGGACAATCAGGTATTCGAGGTAATTTCAACTGCAGGTGATACTCAATTAGGTGGTACAGATATGGACCGAATTCTTGTTGACTATATTGCAGAAGATTTTAGAAAGCAAGAAGGTGTGGACTTAAGGAAAGACTCTATGGCAATGGAGAGAGTTAGAGAAGCTGCAGAGAGAGCAAAAATTGAATTATCTACTTCACTATCTACTGATATTAATTTACCATACATTACAGCGACAAATGCAGGTCCGAAACACTTGAACTTAAATCTTACTAGAGCCAAATTAGAGCAATTAGTAGATCCAATTTTAAAGAAACTCGAAGCACCTATAATGAAAGCTTTGAATGATGCAGGGATTGGAAAAGGGAAGGTTGATAAGGTAATTCTTGTTGGTGGACCTACGAGGATGCCTAGTGTTCAGGAGAAATTTGAAGCTTTTTTAGGAAGTAAACCAGAGAGAACTATTGATCCTATGGAATGTGTTGCTATGGGTGCTGCGGTTCAAGGTGGTGTTTTAACGGGAGAAGTTGAAGACTTATTATTATTAGACGTCACTCCATTATCCCTTGGAGTTGAGACCTTAGGAGGAGTTTTTACGAAATTAATTGAAAGAAATACCACGATTCCAACAAAGAAAACAGAAATATTCTCAACTGCTGCAGATAATCAACCAGCTGTAGAAATTCATGTTTTACAAGGAGAACGCCCAAAAGCTGCAGATAATATTACTTTAGGACGATTTCATTTAACTGGAATTCCTCCGGCTCCACGGGGATTACCGCAAATTGAAGTCACATTTGATATCGATCAAAATGGTATTTTAAATGTCACGGCAAAGGATAAAGGAACTGGAAAGAGTCAATCAATTACTATAACAGCCTCCACTAAGATGAGTGAAGATGAAATTAATCAGAAAATTAGGGAAGCAGAAAGAAATGCTGATGAAGATCGTAAATTCAAAGAATTAACTGAAGCAAAAAATAATGGGGAAGCGTTAATCTATCAAACAGAGAAATTACTTAACGAAAATGAAGCAGTAATCGGTGATTTGAAATCCAGAATCTTAGAAAAAATCTCAGATTTAAGACGTGCAATGGAATCAGAAGATGTTAAAAAAATCGCAAAAGCTACTGAAGCCTTACAGAAATCATTACATGAAGTTTCCGCGAAAATTTATGGCCAACAGCAAGCTCCACCTTCTGGAGGGTATCAAGGTGCTCCACCGGGAGGAATGGGTGGAAACTATGGATATAACGCAAAAACCCAAGATGAAGTCGAAGAAGAGAAATTTAGAAGAGCTACTGGACAAGATGACAGCGTAGTCGATGCAGAATACGAATAAGTAGTTTTTATTTTATTTTTTATTTTTTTATTTTATGTTTATATTATTATTAAATGGGGTTGAAAAGTACGGCAAAAGATTATTATAAAGTATTAGAATTAGATAAAAATGCTTCAAAAGATGAAATTAAACGAGCGTTCCGTAAATTGGCTCGAAAATATCATCCTGATGTTAATCCTGATGAGTTAAAATCAGGAGAAAAGTTTAAAGAAATCAATGAAGCATATAGTATATTAAGTGATGATAAGAAAAGAGAAATGTATGATAAGTTTGGAGTTGTAGAAGGCGATCCTTCCACATATCAAAATAGAGCTGGGGCTCCAGATGGTGGTAGGGTTTATACTAGCCCTGATGGAACAACTTATTATTATTCAACCTCAGGATCACCAGGAAATGTTGACTTTAATGATATTTTCAGTAATATGGGAGGGAATCGAAGTAAAAGAGCTTCTAGCGGAATTGGAGGGTTTGATTTCTTTAATGATTTAGGAGATATATTTGATGTATTTTCAAACAGAGGTACGAGCTCTCGAGTAAGTTCAAGCGGGTTTGGAAATAGACCAATTGAAGGAGATGATTTACGATATGATATGGAAATTGACTTTATGGAAGCATTTTATGGGGGAGAAAAAAGAATCTCTTATAAAGACCCGAATACTAATGAAATGTCAACAATAAAAGTTAAAATTCCTAAAGGTATTAAAGCCCAACAAAAATTACGTTTAAAGGGGAAGGGTATGCCTGGAATTAATGGGGGCCCTCCCGGTGACTTATATATAAATGTTAATGTTAAAGAGCATCCTAAATTTCAATTAGAAGGAGATGACATTATTATTGAACAAGAAATTCCCTTTACCACAGCTGTATTGGGAGGCAAAGTACAAGTTCCGGGTATTGAAAAGAGCTTGAACGTTACAATTCCTCCTGGGACATCAGATGGTTCAATTTTACGATTAAAAGATCAGGGTTTTTATAAGACCGGTTCAGAGGAGAGGGGAAATGAACTTGTGAAAATTACCATAAAAATCCCCAGAAAAGTAAATAAAGCTCAAAAAGAATTATTAGAAAAATTAAAACAATCTGGATTATAGGAAAGGTGTAAAGGTTATGATGAAATTTGATAAATTCACAATTAAAGTTCAAGAAGCTCTTATGAGTGCGAGATCATTAGCACAAACGAGTGATAATCAGCAAATAGAACCAATTCATATACTAATTGCTTTATTGGAACAAGCAGATGGAATTGCTGCTCCCTTATTTCAAAAACTAGGTGTAAATTGTAACCAATTATTAAGTGAATTAAAAGATCAATTAGAAAGATTACCAAAAGTAACTGGATCGGGCGCAGTGGATGTTGTATTGTCAAAAGAAGCGAGTATTTTATTTGATAAAGCCTGGAAAGAAGCTGAATTATTAAAAGATCAGTTTCTAAGTTCTGAACATTTAATTTTAGCTATAGCTAAAGAAGACTCATCTAATATCAGTTCAATTTTAAGAAAATATGGAATTAATAGAGATAGACTTATGCAGGCTTTAAAGAGTATAAGAGGTAATCAAACGATTACAGACCAAGACCCAGAGGGAAAATATCAAGCAATTGAGAAATACAGTAGAAATCTCACTGATCTTGCAAGGAGAGGAAAAATAGATCCTGTAATTGGGAGGGATGATGAAATTAGAAGGGTAATGCATATTCTATCACGAAGAACTAAAAATAATCCTGTTTTAATTGGAGAAGCGGGAGTGGGAAAAACTGCAATAGTAGAGGGACTAGCTCAGAGAGTTGCGAGTAATGATGTTCCAGAATCTCTTAAAAATAAAGAAATTGTAGCTTTAGATTTAGCAGCCATGATTGCTGGGGCAAAATATAGAGGTGAATTTGAGGATAG
Source organism: Promethearchaeota archaeon (assembly GCA_011364975.1). GTDB lineage: Archaea > Asgardarchaeota > Lokiarchaeia > Sigyniarchaeales > SOKP01 > SOKP01. The sequence goes on from RDOE01000150.1 coordinate 4,623, forward strand.
GCTAAAAGCGTTTATAAAAGAAGTAGAAAAGGGAGCAGGAAAATATATACTATTCATTGATGAGCTACATACTCTTGTAGGAGCTGGAGCTGCTCAAGGTGCAATTGATGCATCCAATATGCTTAAACCAGCATTAGCTAGGGGTGAATTAAGAGCGATAGGAGCAACTACCTTAGATGAATATCGGAAATATATCGAAACAGATGCTGCCCTAACTCGCCGATTTCAAACCGTCTATGTTGCAGAACCATCAGTAGAAGATTCAATTGCGATTTTAAGAGGTTTAAAAGAAAAGTATGAAATTCATCATGGAGTAAGAATAACAGATTCTGCTATTATCGCTGCAGTGACCCTTTCCCATAGATATATCTCAGATAGATTTTTACCAGATAAAGCAATAGACTTAATGGACGAAGCAGCTTCAAGATTAAGAATAGAAATAGATAGCATGCCTACAGAAATTGATGAGATAGAGAGGAGAATTATTCAATTAGAAATTCAAAAAGAAGCATTAAAAAAAGAAAATGATAAATCTAGTAAAGAAAAAATGCAAAAGTTAGATGAAGAGTTAAATAACTTAAGAGAAGAAAGTTTCCAATTGAAAATGCAGTGGAATAATGAGAAGTCCATTATAAAAGTTATAAATGATATTAAACGAAGAATTGAAGAAACAAAATTTGAGGCAGAGAAAGCTGAAAAACGGGGAGATTTAGGTAAAGCAGCGGAATTGACCTATGGAGTACTTAATGAGTTGAAGAAAGAACTAGATAAGTCAAATGCTGAATTAGAAGAGATTCAAAAGAATAAGACTATGTTAAAACAAGAAGTAGATGAGGAGGATATAGCCAAAATTGTCTCTCAATGGACGGGAGTTCCTGTTTCAAGAATGTTAGAAGGAGAACGGGAAAAACTATTGAAAATGGAACAAAGACTTAAAAAGCGAGTAATTGGACAAGATGAAGCCCTTAGAATCATTTCAAACGCAATACGCAGAGCTCGGGCAGGAATTCAAGATCCAAATAGACCGATTGGTTCATTTATATTCATGGGTCCTACTGGTGTAGGAAAGACCGAAACAGCAAAGGCGTTAGCAGAATTTTTATTTGATGATGAAAATGCAATGATTCGAATAGATATGTCTGAATATATGGAAAAACATACTGTATCACGACTAATTGGTGCACCTCCTGGATATGTAGGTTACGATGAAGGTGGTTTTTTAACCGAAGCTATAAGAAGAAGACCATATGCGGTTATTTTATTTGATGAAATTGAAAAAGCTCATCCCGATGTTTTTAATATATTACTTCAAATTATGGATGACGGTCGTTTAACTGACGGTCATGGGAGAACTGTAGATTTTAAAAATACAATCATTATTATGACTAGTAATATCGGTAGTCAATTTATCCTAGAATCCAGAAATGAAGATCAGGAAAAAAATCGAGAATTAATAATGAAAACTTTAAGGAGTTATTTTAAACCAGAGTTCCTTAATCGAGTTGATGAAATTGTGATTTTTAACTTTCTCCAAGAAGAACAAATCAAACATATCGTCGAGATTCAAATTGGTAACTTGAATAAAGTATTAGCTGAGCATAAAATAAAGATACTATTAACTTCAAATGCTAAGGATTTTCTGGCAAAAAAAGGATTTGATCCCGATTATGGGGCGCGCCCTTTAAAAAGAACAATTCAAAATTATATTCAAAATCCATTATCTTTAAAGTTACTAGAAGGAGATTTTATTGACGATGATGTGATTGAAATCGATGTCAATAAACAAGGAGATTTAACATTTAATAAGTTAAAA
>RDOE01000151.1 GCA_011364975.1 Promethearchaeota archaeon
TTCTATGGTGGTAGATGTCAAACCCGCTATAGATTTAAAATTTGGAAATTCTAAAAATTACTATTTCTATCAAAATAAAGAAGGTAAAATCATATTTTGCTTAACGCCAGAACCTAATATTCTTGGAATAGATAGAAATGAAACAAGTTCCTTCTTACCTCAGATAACAAAACGAATGATAAACTTACTTCCTAGGTTAAAAAATGTTAAGATAAGGCGAACTTGGAGGGGTTTATATCCTATGACTCCAGATGGGAATCCTATCATTGGAAATTTGGAGGAAGTAGAAGGATATATTAATGCGGTGGGTATGTGTGGACAAGGATATATGCTTGGCCCAGGTACAGGAGAATTGATGTGTAGACTAATACAAGATAGGCTTACTTCGAAAGATAAAGAGACATTAAAAGAATTAGATTATCATCGAGATTATTATAAAGAAGAAAAATTAAAATAACTATAAAATTATTTAAAATGAAAAATTCAAACCAATTTTAAGATTTAACTAAGAAATATGGACGATTTTATACTTAGAACGAATCAATTTGAACCTATTCTTCTTAATAAAGCAATAGGTTCATGGATATGGGATATAGAGGGCAAAAAATATTTAGATTGTGAGTCAGGAATGTGGTGTGTGAATTTAGGTCATAATCATCCAAAAGTAATTCAAGCCATAAAAAGTCAAGTGGATGAAATTATTCATCGAAATAAAAACTTTCTTACTCCAATTACTCTCGAAGCAGCTGAGTATTTATTAAAGTTCTTTCCAAATAAATATGATAAACTAACATTTTTGAATAGTGGCACAGAAGCGATGGAATTTGGAATTAATTTTGCTCAAAAAGTGACTAAGCGTAAAAGAGTTCTTTCTCTTCAAGATTCTTATTTAGGAGCTTATGGAATAGCAAAAACTTTATCTTACACTTCTTCAGAAGGTTCGCAATTAAAAATTCCCTATCCCGTTTGTAATTTAGATAATTGTAACTGCCTTCAGACTTACCAACCAATTATTGATAGAATTTTTCAAAATTTTTTATCTGAAATTGCATGTTTTATTTTGGAACCCGTGATGGTGAGTGGAGGGATATTCAGACCTTGTAAGGAGTTTATTAAATACATTTGCACAAAGGTTAGACAGTCAGGTGGATTAATAATGGTAGATGAAGTAACAACCGGTATGGGAAGAACTGGTCAAAAATTTGGATACGAGTTTTATGAAATCATCCCAGATGTAGTTATTCTTGGTAAAGCTCTCGGTAATGGATATCCTATAAGCGCAATTATAACAAGTTCTTACTTTGAATCGAAATTGTCATCATCTGATTTATATCATGTCCAATCTCATCAATTGGATCCATTAGGAGCTGCTATTGTCAAATCTGTTGTTAACGTATATATTGAAGAAAAAATAATTGAGAGGAGTAAGGTAAAAAGTCAAAAAATAAAGCACGCCTTACTTAACATGGATAATTCATTTATTAAAGAAATAAGATCATATGGTATGATTTTTGGTATCCATATTACATCCGACAAAAGGAGATCAAGTGAGGACATAATTTTGGAAATAAAAAATCGATTATTAAACAGTGGAATAATTATTGGATTTAATCTAAGGAAAGACGTTTTACGCTTATTACCACCATTAAATATACAAGATAGTGAAATAGTTTTTTTAGAAGAAAAAATAAGATCAATATTTGAGTTCTTAAAGTCTAATACTAAAGTGTTTTAATACTCTATTTATTAATTTAAGCAGTTATTTATAGTCGCTTAATTTCTGTTTTTAAGAGTAATAGAAAGAGAATTTCTTTTAATTTCCATAGCTAGGATTATGTTCCATTGAGCCAAGTTTTTCACCGAATTGACCAATATAACGATATATTACTAGTGTTATAATCTCAACTGACAGGATAATAATCGTAATCCAGATATTAGTCTTAGTAAGAACAGCATTAATTAACTCGTAAATTACATAGAGATTAACCCATACTAACAAAATAATTAAACATAATTTATTAGTTATTTTTCTCATCTATCTTCCCATTTTGAAATTATAGTTCTCTGGGATTCTAGCTAGATAATTATCAATATAAATTTATGTATAGCTCCTATCTATAATCAATTTTTTTAAGTAAGACTCAAGACCTTAGACGAATTTATTTATTTTAGCGTATTTATTAAAGTGATGAGAATGGGTTCTAAACATCTAATGATCTATTTGTTAAACAATGACTATCTAAATAGATAGGATGAATGTTTATAGTTACGCTGAAGATTGGAAAAACCACATTCTCATCCCCAACTTTTAACTTGCATCTCGTGATATCTTCATAAAGGAAAGGAGTTAAAGTATAAGAAATATTATAAAATTAAAATAAAACAATAAAAAAATGATAAATGATGGTGCGACATTTATTAAAAATCTCAGACTTTACTAAAACGGAATGCGAAAAAGTAATAGAGAACGCTATTGATATTAAAAAGAAACCAGATAAGTATACAGAGTCCCTAAAAGGAGAAACATTATTGATGTTATTCGAAAAGCCATCGTTAAGAACAAGAATATCATTCGAAACTGGCATGCAGCAATTAGGAGGACACGCTATCTTTTACTCAATAGTAGACTCTCCTCTCGGTCAAAAGGAGAATATCCATGATACTGCTAAAGTTGCCTCTCGTTTTGTTAACATTATAGCGGCAAGGGTTTTCAAACGACAAGATATCTGGGATTTAGCTAAATATTCAGATGTTCCTGTGATTAATATGCTGGATGATTATGCACATCCTTGTCAGATGATTGGTGATTTCCTTACTATAAAAGAAAAAAAGGGAAAATTGAGTGATTTAAAAATGGCTTACTATGGAGATGCTCATAATAATGTAACTTATGACCTCATGAGATTTTGCGCCTTATTTGGGTTAAAGATGGATGTTGCATGTCCAAAAGGTATTGATTATACTCCAGAACAAGAAGTTCTTGAGGAAGTTAAACAACTGGCTAAATCATCTGGAGCAATAATAAATGTTATTCATGATGCAATAGAAGCAGCAGAAGGTGCAGATATTATATATACCGACTCTTGGATGTCTTATGGAATCCCTAAAGAAAAGGAAGCGCAACGGAAAAAGATTTTTAAACCATTTCAAGTAAACTCTCAGATTATGAAAACTGCAAAAAAGGACGCTATTTTTATGAATTGTTTACCAGCAATGCGTGGATATGAACAAACTACTGAAGTAATTGATGGTCCACAATCAATTGTATTTGATCAAGCTGAGAATCGATTGCATGGTCAAAAAGCAATTATGCTTTTTTTACGAGAAAAATTTTAAATAAAAAGGTAAATAATATTATTTTTTATTTGCGTCATTTCGCCTAATTTCTAAGGTAAATTAAAATGAAAATTATTATAGTGGCTCTTGGTGGAAATGCTCTAATTAAACCCGGAGAAATTGGTACTTCAGAGCAAATGATAAACAATTTAAGAGCTCCTATAAAACAAATAGCGGAATTGTCCCAAGAAGGCTACTCTGTTATAATTACACACGGAAATGGCCCACAAGTAGGAAATCTCCTTTTACAGCAAGAATCTACAGAAGAAGTAACCCAGATGCCACTTGAAATTTTAGTAGCTGAAACTCAAGGACAAATAGGTTTCTTAATTGAATCAACTTTAGATGAAGAGTTAATGCATCTTGGAATTGATATGGAAAAATATTTCCTAACTGTCTTAACATATGTAGAAGTCGATCCCGATGATCGTGCATTTAAAAGACCAACTAAGCCGATTGGTCCAGCTTATACTAGAAGAAAAAAAGGATATGTGAAAACTTCAAAAGGATGGAGGCGGGTTGTAGCCTCTCCTCAACCTAAGAGAATAATTCAATCAAGAGAGATTAAAAAGTTAATGGATGAGGGTTTTATTGTAATAGCATGTGGAGGCGGGGGTGTTCCAGTTGTTAAAAATGAAACGCGGTTTCATGGTGTGGAAGCAGTTATAGATAAAGATTTGGCAAGTGCAAAATTAGCGGAACAAGTAGGAGCAGACATTTTGATAATTGCAACTGATGTAGAAAAAGTAGCTTTAAATTACGGACGAGTTGATTACAAGTATTTAGACAGGTTATCAGTATCCCAAGCAAAAGAATATATGAGTCAAGGACATTTTCCTCCGGGCAGTATGGGCCCTAAAGTACAAGCTGCAATCAATTTTCTTGAGGCAGGAGGAAAAAAGGCAATTATAACTTCAATTGAAAAAATTAAGGATGCGTTAGAGCAAAAAGCGGGCACTCATTTTTATTTAGATGGGTTTTAATTAAAAAAAGTGATTTTTTCTATCTTATAAGAACTTTTTCAATGACTTTTAGAGCCCAATCAATTTGTTCTTTCGTGATAATAAGGGGTGGGGCAAAACGGATGGTTGTTGAATGTGTATCTTTCGCTAAAATGCCATTATCCTTTAATTCTTCGACAATATGCCTTGCATCTACTTTAAATTCAATCGCCATCAGTAATCCTTTTCCTCTAACCTCTTTTACAGGTACTTTGGGTCCCTTGGCAATGATATTCTTTAAACCTTCCATGAAGTAAGTTCCATTTTCTTTCGCTCTCTGGGCTAAATGTTCATCAACGTGAATTTCAAGAGATTTTATTCCAACAGCGGAAGCAATTGGATTTCCTCCAAAAGTACTTCCATGAGTTCCAGGTTTGATTACATCTGGGCCAATGATATCCTTATTAGTTACTACGGCAGATACTGGATAAACCCCACCACCGAGAGCTTTTCCTAATAATAACATATCAGGTTTTACATTTTCATGATCGCAGGCAAATAGTTCTCCAGTTCTTCCAAAACCGGTTTGAATCTCATCAGCGATCATTAAAATGTTATATTTAGTACATATTTCTCGGATTTTTCGAATATAACCTTCGGGTGGTACATTTACCCCAGCTTCTCCTTGTATAGGTTCGAATATAAATCCCGCGATTTTTTCCGATCCTATTTCTAGAATCATGTTTTCTAATTCCTCTGCATCTCCATAAGGTATAATAGTAAATCCAGGAGTATAAGGACCGAAATTACCATAATATCTTACAGCAGAAATATCTGTGCTAATCCCTACAATAGTTATCGATCTGCCATGAAAATTATTACGGCAAACTATTATTTGAGCTTCGTTCTTTGGGATCTTCTTCTTAATATATCCCCATGCGCGTGCTACTTTCAATCCAGTTTCAACAGCTTCCGTTCCAGTATTCATGGGTAAAGCCATAATACCTATATTACTTGGATCATTAATATGAGGACCAACTACTTCGCATAATTTCTTTAAGAACGGCCCCATAACATCATTATGGAACGCTCGAGATGTTAATGTCACTTTATCAGCCTGTTCCTTTAGAGCTTGAATAATTTCTGGATGTCTATGTCCAGTATTTTGGCTGGAGTATGCTGATAAACAATCTAAATATTTATTCCCTTCAGGATCGTATACCCAAACACCTTCAGCTTTGGAAATAACAACCGGGATGGGATGATAATTATGAGCACAATACTCCTCATCCATTTCGATAAATTCTTCAGAATTTGGCATAAAAAATCACAATAATTTTTCCGAATAATATGTTCTATTTTCTAAATGATGTTATTATCTAAAACTTTTAATTTTTCGTATTAGTTATTGGGAAGAATTTGGGAAATTCCTAAAGAAGAAGTTTAATTTTGGTTAATATTTATTACAACTTAATTAGTAAAACATTTTAGCTGGAATTTACCATGCAGAATAAATATATATTGAACATTGTAATTGCAAACCTCTTATGGAGCTTTATTCCAGTTGTTGTTGCTGAATTATATACAGAAATTTCAATTATTATGATTATTTATTTAAGATTTTTAGTTTCGGGAATTACATTGTTTTTCTTAGCCATTTTTGTTAGTTTAATCAATAATAGATTTACAGAAAATGAAAAAATCTCCATTAGGTTATTATTTCGTAATGTATTGAGACGAAATCGACGGTTTTATAGGATCAAAAACATCTATTATTATTCTCTTTTAGGGGCGATTGGGATAATATTACACATTATTTTTTTTTATTTAACTATGAAAACGACTTCTATTATATTTACTATGAGCGGTTTTCTATTAAGCATAATCTTTATTTCATTTTATGAACAAGAAACAAAATCTGAAAAATTAGATATATTTAAAACTATCTATCTAATTTTGATGATCTTTACTATTGGCCTTCTTATCTACGTTGCAGCTCTTGGAGCAAATCTCAATGGTCAAGATTTACCTATAGGTGGTTTTATATACCTCTTAATCTTCAGTATTACAATTTCTTTCTTATATATCTCTTTAGACCGCGATGCGTATTCAAAAATCG
>RDOE01000152.1 GCA_011364975.1 Promethearchaeota archaeon
TCACACTTTTTCGTAGTTTATCTTAGAGAAATAGTTAATTGATATCAATAATTTAGTATATTACAATTTAAAATCAATCTTCATTACGATGTCTGATTTAGATCCCAGTAAAGCTGTATCTCTTGTAGTGCAACAATTTCCCCAAAATCTATTACTTCCGGACGAAAAAAATATAGTCTCACTCCAGATATCCAATCATTCAAATAAAGAAGAAAACTTTTTTTTTGAAGTTGAGGGAGAGAATTTAGAAGTTAGTTTCTCATCAATCGACCTTGGACGAGAGGTTAAATTTAATGGCGGTGAGACTAAAAATATCGAGCTGAATTTAAAACCAAAACTTGATGGATATGGAAAGTTAATTATAAATATTTATTGGGCCAAATTTGTAGAATACATCATAAAAGTGCAAAAGGTAAGGGAGAAAGCATCAGGCACTAAAATTAAGAAAATTTTGAAGAATAAGGATTTCCTTCCGACTGAAACATTAAAACCGTTTAATTTTAATGAGTTTTTCATCAACACTTCGAAGAGCGATATTAAACAGATGGAAAAGAATTTAAAGTCAATGAAACAACAAATTGAGGTAATTAAAAATAATGAACAATTATTAGAAGTTTCTAATAATGATATTAATAATCAACTCAGAAAATTAGCTAAAGCCTACTTATCCATCGATGATTTTTATAAAGCATTAGAAACATCTTTAGAATTATCTGTTGAAGATGAAAAAATACAATTCTATTATGAATTATTACGAGCTTATGCAAATCGAAATCTTGAAGCATGCCTACAAGTAGTAAAAAATCTAGGAGATCTTAAAAGGAAGGATCAAGTATTAGCATATATTTCCACAGATTTATTTAACACTAACTCGGAAGAAATATTAAAAATAATCCTTTTAATCGATAGTAATAGTATAAAGGAAAATACTTTATTAAATATAATTAGTAAAGCCGTAATTAAAAATGATACTCAATTAGCTCTTAAGCTTTCAGAATTAATAGAAGATTCCATAGTAAAGATAAAAGCTTTATTTAATATCATCAAAATCTTAAATCAGAATGATAATAAAGGCGCAATTCTTCCAATATTGAATCAAATCAATCAAATTATATTAAATTCCGAAACAATTCTGCTAAATAATCAAACAAATAATAATCCTGCATATAATTTTTTTAAAGATTCAATTTCCATAATTGCAGAATTAGATTGTCCTGAATCGGCCGATTCAGTAATAAAAAATATTAAACAAGAAGATTTACGTGAGAAAATCTCTAAAGATTTAACGGATGAGATTTATGAAATAGTGGAAGAAACTAAAACAAAAATTGAAAAAAAAATTGCGTTATCTCATTCTTACTCGGTAAATTTATATACTTCTAACATTACAAGAGAGATAAAGAATTTCTCACTCATAGGAGGTAATGTAAGTAATAACGTGTTAACGAAAAATTATGATTTTAATTTTGTTTTAATCTCTCTCTTTAGTTATAATTTCAGCATTTTCCCAATCATCGATAGATTACTCCATGATACTAAATACCATTCACAAAAATCGTTTGCTTACTATCTTTTTCCCACTATAAGTAATCATGATGAGGAGGAGCTAAATATAATTAAAAAAACATTAACCCAATTCTTTTCTCCAGCAAGAATATCTAAACAAATGATTATTTTTAATCTTGATTTTATTCCTTACTTAGGAAAACCAACGATAATTTTATCTGAAGAGGATCAACTAGCTCAAACCATAAACGCAAAACTTGAAAAAGGAATGAAAAATGAAGCAGTGATTATTATTAATAACGACTTTTTTAAGGGTGGAGCCACTCAACATACGTTACAGAACATATTTCAAGGAAATAATTTCTCTGTAATCAATTTAGTATTATCTTATGAATTTTTGAATAATTATGAGGTATTTAAATTATTTATTGAAGCTTTAATTTAAACAAAATCTATATACGAGATATTAACATGGCTAAAGATAAAAAAAAGAAAAAGAAAGGATCAGATAGCGATCAATATGGTACGTTTTCACAATTAATGGGAACTGGTGAGACAAGTAAAAGCAAAAAAGATAAAAAGAAAGATAAAGGAACATCTTCTGTAGCAGCAGGTATTTATTTAGGAGAAAATGTTGACCGATCTTCTGATAGATTGTTTTTGGGAAGCGATTATAAAGAAGTATTCATTCCTGAAAGATCCTGGGGAGAAATGCTCGCTGATGTGGAACACTGGACACCATTACCATTTACGCATGGAATAGAAATGGAATTAATCATTGCCGATGATAAAGGTGATTATCCGCCAGGGGATGAAATGGTCTTTAGAATGAAAGAGATCGTCAAGGATGCAATTAAGATCATGGATCAAATTCTATATCAGGGAAGAGCTGACTTTTTACCAGTGCCAGATTATATTCGAGAAAAAGTATTAGCTCGCCCTTGGGGGCGTGAGGATCTTGAGAAAGGTTATGCTATGCAAATCCGGTATGCATTAGGAGGCAGTTCGGTAGATATCGATACGTTTGCAAGAGATGGAAATGTCACAGCTGTTACTTATATATTAGAGCTTGTTACTCCTCCTTGTGAATATGTTGAAGAATTGGCTTACTGGGCATCAACTCTATTCTTGTTAGCCAAAAACACCTTACCTAGCGATCTACACATTATTGCTTCCGCTATAAACCCTGCGGCAAGAGAATACATGAGAGGCCTATCACAAGCGGATCATAGCCATATAGGCAATTTCGAGTCTGATTTAGAAAAAGTTCAAGCTTATTGCATGATTAGAAATTTTATTCCCCATATTATTGCATTAACCTGTAATTCTCCAATAATTAATAATAAACCAACAGACGTAGTAAAGATTGTTAATAATAGAATAACTGCACCTAACTGTGTACGTTCTTTAAGGTTAAAGTATAATACTACCATGTTAAGTAATAATGATCCAAAACATTTCATCCCTTATATTACAGATTCCGATCCAAATACCATTAATTATTTTCTCCAAGTTATTCAAAAGGCTAGTCTTGAGGATGGAAGATTTCAAGATGTATTCCCATTTACAGATTGGGGTACGATTGAGACTCGCATATCTGATGCACAGATATCAATCTGTCGTAGAATCGGTATTGCGTTATTACTTCAAACAATGTGTTATAAAGCAAGAAAATTATTACAGAAAGGTTTTTGGGTTCCAGATGCAGGTTCAGCAACTATTGCTGCTAATCGCCAAGGTGCAATTGAAAGAGGGTTAATCTCTCTTTTCCGTCCTGATCCAAGTTTAACAAGAGATTATTTAGCACAATATGATCCCAAATTCGCAGAACAATACTTAGGTTCAGATAAAGATCCTGTAAGATATATGATGCAAGCTGTCCAGAGAATGTTCTTTTATTTAAAAGATGAACTAAAAGAACTTGGTTTTCTTTATTCACCATTTCTAAAACCCCTACTTCAATCTGTTTTTGGCAGTGTAAGCTATGCAGAACCTCCAATCACAGAAGCGGAATATCAATTAAGTCTCTATCAGTATAAATTAGATAATAATGAAAATCCCAATATTCTTTATGATTTAATATACTTTACTATCGAATATTGTCAGGATCCTCTTAATAATCCCTTAACAGGAGTATTAACTCTCCCAAAAGAAATGAGAGAATAACTTATAAGAACTGAATAAGAATAAACGTTTCTTTAAAATTTCCTTTCTATAAATATATAGGAGAGCAATCTTACAGAGATTAGAATTAACGCGAGAATTGGACCAGAAATAGCTAGTAATACAAGAGGTATATGAGCATCTTGACCAATGATAAACGCTCCGACCACAAGACTCATGTATATTCCTAGTAATATGAATAATATTAATGCGATGATTACATTTTCTTGCTTTAGACCCAACACAATCCAAGCAGTTATCATACTTAATACAAAGGGAAGAAATAACATATTCATTGGTGATATAATATGATCGGGAGCAACTATTCCTATAATTAGAAAACCAACAGTCCCAATAATAAAAGTCATCAATGTTAAATATCTAAAAATTCTTCGCCAAGAAGAGATATTTTCTTCCCATTCAACTCTATTAAACAAGGTTAGTAAAATACCCCAATTGGCACTTTTATCTTTGAATTTTCCTTCGCTTTTCCTTAATAAAATTCCCGCAATGAGATATAATAGAAAATTAAGAGTCAAAGAAAGGGGTAAGTAAACCATAAATGGATAATGATATATCGGAGGGTCATCTACTACTGGAACAAGAAGAGTAATGACTAAAATTGTAAGTAAAATACCTATTAGTATAAAAATATACATTGCTAAACGATTTGTTCTTATTTTTAGAAATTTTGATTTAGCCATATTAATTAAAAGCATATGTCACCTAAAAAATGTTACAAAAATGTGTAAAATTAATAGTCTAGATAAAACAAAGGGTTTTCCTCTCATGAAAATATAATACAAAATATTAAATCTAATTATTTAGATATTCTTTTTATGGTTCAATTCGAACTACATACACTAAACTATTAGGAAAGATGTTAACAGCTACTATTGAACAAAATGGCAAAAAAAGGATTGAGCATATATTCGTCATCGATGCTCATTCGCATATTGGTCAAGATGTGGATGGGGCAACTATGATGAATCCGCTTGCACCTGGAACGGGTACATTCGATTTTTGGGGAAATGTTCAAGGAAGAATACAAACAGATTGGGCAAAAACTGGTGAACAGTCATTTACGAGTACCATCGAAGGAGTTCCATCACGACTAACCTGGTCGTTTACCCCTTATCCATTTACAGAAAAATTATATGCCGAACTTGAGTCTCTCGGCAAAACACATTCTGATTTAAAGGAAAAATCAAAATTTTATTCATTTATTGATCAAGGGGTTGTTTTTCCTTTTCAAGATGTGTTTAGAGATAAGCATCCTGAAGCGTTATATCGTGCAAGTAATATCAATGTGTCTCGATTTACTACAAGATTCCCGTTTTCCATGAAATTAATTGGATATGCTAGGTGTGATCCTATGGAAGGCCAAAGGGCAGTAAATGAAGTTAATTATGCTAGAGAGGAATTGGGATTAAGAGGGTTAAAATTGCATCCTCGTTCCGAACGCTGGATTGATGATATAAAAACAGGACTTCCTTTAAATGTTTTATTAGAAGCAGCAAAATTTTCAATGCCAGTAATTTTTGACACAAGAGGGAGAAAATCTATTCTAGATATTGCTGAATTGATAAAATCGGCACGAACGGTCTTGTTACAGCAAAATCCTGAGCGACTACCCCATCTTAAGGTTATTATTGCTCATTTTGCTCAAGGTAATATCGGAGATCATGAGGTGTATAATGCTATTGTGCAACCAAATACTTATGGAGATCTTTCAATGCTACATGGAGAAGGAGCAGGGAATTTTTTTGAAGATTTTAGGAAATGGTTTAAATCGCATAATAAATTCAATGTTGATAAGCGGGATTGGTCCGAGTATCTACTTTATGCTTCTGATTATCCTTATTTTGGTGATGTACATGCCGAAAAATTGTTAATTTATGTAATCAACAAAAGATTTTTTGACACTGGAGGCAAAATTCAAGATGTACGGAATATATTGGGTTTAAATCAATTAAAACTACTTCCTGAATACAATTTACCACAAATACAAAAAAATCGAAAATCATTCTTCAGTACTACCATTTCTACACTAACGAATAACAATATCAACTCTTATGATCTTGCTATTAAAGCTTTAGCAGAGCTAATTGCAAAGAATAAAATCGATATAAAACGGTTTTGCGTGCAATTTGATAAGGATTGGAATATCTCAAACAGAGATGTGTTATTATCATTAGTGAATTCAAATACTAAAGAAGATATTTCTCTATTATTAATAAATCTAATCAAAGATAAATTAACTTTGCTAGCCCCTCTCGACAACAAATATGGATGGAATAAATTTGGATATAAAATTTTTAATCCTAAAGATAGAGCGTTTTTTAATTCGATATTTAAACAAAATTATCTAGCGGCTGATTTAGATCAGACACTAAATACGTTAAATACTATTTTTACTTAATTAAATTTAAAAACTCTTCCTCTAATTTTTATAAGTAATCGAAAAAAATTAGGTTATAAATCAAATTATATTTACTATTAGTTAATTTTTATAACTTAAGGATTCTAAGATTGAATAATAAAGTTTTTACAATATTTTAGACCATATATAAATAAATATAATAATTAAGAGGCAAGGATTTAATTCTCTTATAAGATCAGATAATTAAGACAAAGTGTATTTTGATGAAGGGAAGAGTAATTTTAGGTTTTGATGAAGAAGAACATGGATATATAGAGACTCAATTCCCTAGTAA
>RDOE01000153.1 GCA_011364975.1 Promethearchaeota archaeon
ATATGATAGGGTAGTGCGAGAAATTAAGTAATTTAAGTATAATTTAGCCACTGTAAAATTTGTTATTAAAATACAAATTATGATGATAATAATTTTCCAAATTTTAACAATATTTAAAAATGAATTCTATTAAGATAATTTTGAATTCGTTAATTATATAAATCATTTCTAATATCTCAGTATTAAAAATTATAAGTATTTTTGGATAAAACCTTAATAAGTATTTCAGTTATACTATATATCTCTACGCATAATAAAAGAGAATGTGAGTTATGCCTGATAATTTAAAAGATAAAATTGATGGTATTGAATCAAGCGAAAAACAAACTGCAGTTCTTCAATCAAAGATCAATAGATTACAAGAATTAATGGAGAAACAAAAGAGAGTAATGCAGGACCAAGAATTAATTATTGAAGAACAAAAATCAAAAATTTCAAAAATGTATGACGTTCCTGAAGACATCTTAGAACTTAAGGAATTAATTGGTACTCAACGAGCTTTACTTAATGCGAAAGAAAAAGAATTAGAACTTGCTAAAGGAGAAGTTCTCGCCCTAAATAAAGAACTAGAATTTATGAATAAACAAAATATACCTACACAGAAAAGATTAGATCAAACCTATGAAACTATTGGAAATATAAAAGCAGAATTAGCCGAAAAAAAATCAGAGTTATTACTCAAAGAAGAAACTATTAAAAGTTTGCAAAATAAGGTCGCTGAAATTCAAGCTTTTGCAGATAAATTACAGGATGAACAAGTAAAATTATTATCAGATATGGATCAAAAATGGAAAACTGAGATTGAAAAGCTTAAATTAGAACATATTGAAGAAAAAAAGGACTTAACCTCAAAAATCGCTGAATTAGATGCTTTTTTATTAGATAGCAAATTAATATCTACTGAAGCTTCTTCCGAAGCTAAAGGTTTTAAAAACAGATTTGAAGCGATCCACCAAAAGCAAGAAGACTTAATTAATAAGCTTGAAAATGCGTTAGAAGATAAAAGAATTGCTGAAGAGAATCGCAGGGAATTAGAGGATACTATGCAAAACTTAATAGAGTTTCGCAAAACGAACATTAAGAAAATAACTTATTATGATAAATTAACACAATTAATGGAACATGAAGCTCAATTTAAAGCATTTTTAATTATAGAAAAAGTTAAAACAATGTCTTTAGATGATTTAAGAAATGCTTTAGGATCACCAATAGTACTAGTAAAGAAGTTAGTCCAAAACCTTGAAAAAGTTGGATTAATCGAAGCTGATGAGTCAGGAAAAGTTACCGTCAAAAAATTTGATTAGAAATAACATTTTAAATTTTAGCTAGATCCTTATACAAATTAGGTAATACCTTTTTAAAATTACCATCTTGAATTTTATCTAATATCTCTGCTGCTATAGTCTTTAGTATCTCACGATATCTATTCGGTTTTTCATCTCGACGTAATAAAAGCGCTACAACATAATTTTCAACACTAATATGATCTTCTCCTACTCCAGAGAAGAAAGATACTACTTTATTATTACGAAGGGAAATGGAAGCAAACCCTGGTTTAAGGGATTGATATCTATGTGAAGAATAAACCTGAGTAAGCAAATTATTTGTAATTTTTAAGGTTTCTGGATAGAAACCCTCATTGATAGGCCCAATTTCATTATCCCATCTTATTACTAATATTCCAACCGGCATGCTCCAATAACCTCATAGAAGATTTAATAATTATTATATGTGAATACAATTTTAAGAATTTAATTTAACAAGAGAATAGTTAGATTCATTCTGTTTTAGTTATATTTTTAATATCTTGTTATTATTTATTTGTTTTTGTTTTTTTCCAATTCCTTGATTATATGTATGGTCTTAGTTAATTTAAATATTAATTTATAGTTATAATAAGTTTCACATAATTTCATCTTTTAGGTTAATCACTTGTATTATTCCAATGTTATAATATAATAAATAGAAACCAATTCCTGTTAGTTAATCAAATAACTACTAATAAGACCTTCATTCAGATACGTTTAAATGCATCTATGTTAAGATTTCGCTTAAAACAACGAAAAATTAGGGATATTAGAAATTTTTCCTTTAATTCAATAGGGTTATCTAAAAAATTCTTAAAATGGTATCTTGAAGAATGGAAAAAAAGGAATTTGTAGACGCTAATTCTCTAAAGTAAAAATTTAAATTAAAACTTAAATTTTTGAATATTACCTATACGACCAACTCAAACTATAGCATAAAAAAGAATAGTATAGCCACGATAATATAAAATATATAAAAAGTTGGCGGGATTACCGAGTCTGGTCAAAGGTCGTGTCTAACAAAGGGTCAAGACCGAATATAGGTGCTGGACTTAAGATCCAGTGGCAAAGGCCTTCGAGAGTTCAAATCTCTCTCCCGCCATCTTTATTTCTTTTACTTAAACATAACCTAAATTGTTTAGATCATTTATAATTCAAAAATATTCATTTGGGAATATATATCAATAAAGATTTAATACTTAGATGACAATATTTTTACTAATTAAATTCAATTAAAAGTATTAGAATAGAAAAATGAAATTAACTGAAATAATCGGATTAGAAGAAAAGCATGCGAAATTGTTAGAAAAAGCGGGTATACGAGAACCCGAAGATCTATTGGGTCTTTCGTATTATCAAATTTCACAATTGGCTCGAGCTATTGGTGTCGCTGTTAAAACTCTGGATACTTGGCAAGAGCATGCTGATTTAATGAGAATAGAAGGTGTTACTCCTCAAATCGCTAATGCATTGAATTTAGCGGGCATTGATTCTGTAAAGGAATTTGCACGTAGAAATGCAAAAACATCTCTAGAAAAATTAAATCAACTAAAAAAAGAGAATCCAAAAGTGCTTATCAAAATTCCATCGCTTAAAACTGTAGAAAATTGGATTAATCATGCGAAATCTTTAGTAGGTGTTCCTGAAAAAGAAGAAAAGATTAAAAAAGAACCTAAAGCAAGAAAGAAAACCACCCCTGAAGAAGATTCAGGTCCTGAAATCCCTGTTGTAGCAGATTATAAGCCTTTCGAAAAGTTTGAAAAAAATTATGGAAAATATGGTCCAGAATATTGGAATAATAAATGGGAGAAAGCTCCAATTATTTATACGGGAAGAGCATTAAGAGGAGCTTCATATCAAAAACAAATCGATGCGGATGTAAAAACATTTATCAAGGATGATGATGCCATTCTATGGCACGTAATTACTCAGTTAGGTTTAAGAAAAGACACTCCGA
Source organism: Promethearchaeota archaeon (assembly GCA_011364975.1). Lineage (GTDB taxonomy): Archaea > Asgardarchaeota > Lokiarchaeia > Sigyniarchaeales > SOKP01 > SOKP01. The sequence goes on from RDOE01000153.1 coordinate 3,265, forward strand.
ATGAAACAGCATTAGCGATTCAAAATTTTGTTTGTACCTTTTTGAAATATACGGGTGATGATGAAGCAGAAGAGTGCCCTGAATTTTGGCAATTTCCTTTTGAGGCAATTCAATCTGAAATCGGTGATTGTGAAGATGGAGCTATTCTCATTGCAGGTTTATTAATTAATGCAGGTATTCCTTCATGGAGGGTTAAGGTATGTGCTGCTCAAGTTATAGCTGATCCTATTTTTGCACCTTCAGATACAGAGTTGGGTGGCCATGCATATTGTATTTACTTAGCTGATCGGTCTGAATCTGAGCGGAAATTGGAATGGGTTGTGTTAGATTGGTGTTACTTACAAGATCCTGAAGTTCCAATTGAGAAGAAGCCTTTAGCGGGAGACGGGGGCCAGGAAGGAGCATATAAGGACATTTGGTTTACGTTTAATGATCGATATTCGTGGGCTCAAAATGCGTTTGAAGTGAAAGAAGGGAGAATTAGTGTAAAACGAACAATGCAAAAGGATGAAGTATTAGCGCCTATGAAAGAAATAATGAAGGGGCTTGCTGGTGAAGCATTACTTAAAATTTTTGAAAAATATGGGATTGGTATTGAATAATTTTTTTTCTTATTTTATTCTTTTCATAAACAATTGAATTTTAACAACCATATTTATGAATGTTTAATAATTGACGTTTTTTTCATTACATATTCTTTCGAAAAAGTAATGAGAGACATGATTAGAATAAATAAAAAAGTATTGGAAATTGGATTACTGATGATATATCCTTTTGGCACCTATTTTGGAACAGCTCTTCTTTTAGAATTTTATCGATTGAATCCTAAATAACTTAGAAAGGAAGATTAAATGAGAAGAAAAATTAGTTAATATCCTTAATTATTAAATATTTTTGGTAGATTCAGAAGTAGTTAAAGGAGTCCCACAAATTGCACAGAACTGAGCACCCTCTCTTTTTAATTCAGAACCACATTCATTACACTTTATTTTAAATTCAACAGTTGTAGGTATGGCTTCAATTACATTTTGAATTGTAATGTCCAATAATTTCTGAACTTCACTTATATTTATTTCTCTCTCTTCTTCAGGAAGCGAATGAATATATACTGAAGATAATTCAGTTAGAAAGTTTTCCACAAATTTTAACTGGTCATGAAAGTTCTTATTCACCTTTACTTTAAGTAATTCTTCCCCTATATGAGTTAACGAATACATCTTTTTAATAGGTCCAATTGGGCTTTTAACTTGCTTTATTTCCAAAAAACCATCTCTTTTTAATTTAGACAAAATAGGATATATTGTACCAGACTGAGCTTCCCAGGTTCCCGCAAAATGTTCATTTAAAGCCCCTATTAAGTCATAACCAGAGATCATTTGATAATTAAATATTGTTTCTATAATTGTAAACTCTAAAGGTGTTAATTTACTTTTTTTTATATTTTTAAAGAATTCTTTTCTAATTGTAGATCTTAAATCATTCATGTCCTCCTCAAGATCTAAAAATTTACCTAACCACATTTCGTAATCACCTTTCCTATCATTTTTGTTTCATCCGTTTTTTCATTTTTTCCAATTCTTTCTCGATTGCTCTTTCTCTTCTAGATACTCCGCTTCCTTCTTGGCTTATCTTACCCCTATAATATATGAAGTATGCTATTGTATGAATTATCAACGCGGCACCCCAAAAAAGGGCGGGAAAGATAACCCAGTAAAATATAGGATAGGTGAAGTAATTGATTATGACTAACATTAAATTTACAAATATGTACGCAGTATAGTGAAATATGATACCTCTTTTAGCCATAGGATAAACTCCTTTTGCATAGACAACATAAGCAACAGAATGCATCATAACTCCAATTAACCAACCAAAAAATGGATAGAGAACCCATAAAATTAAAGGTGTAAAGAGCAAATTGATAGCAAGTAATAAGATTGATACTATAATATAGATCCCAACATGAATTTTTACAGAAAGTCTAAAGTTAACTTTTTGCTGAGCAATTCTTTTTAAACTCTCTTCGGAAAATCCATTATACATTTTTTATTTCTTACCTCAATTCTTTTTTAAGTAATTTTGTGATTAAAAAGCTAATGATAATATATAAATTTTTGTTGAATCTACATAGTAATTGTTGAATCTATATTTTAATTTTTGTCTAGACCAATTTTTATTTGAGATTTTATAAACCAAAAAAGACCCCAAACTGCCTTAATTTGAGAAATTAACTAACCTAATTCTAACTTCGAATTAGCATAATCTCAACCATAAGATTAAACATATTAAACTAGTATTGTGTAGGAAAATCTTTTAATATATAAAATTACATTAGTCAACAGTCTAAGCGTTAAAAACTAATATGTCGGCTTTGTCAGATTACTTAGAAAAAATAGAAAATTGGGATACTAAGACGTTCCTAAGTTTATATAAGAGCGATTTTTCTCTAAGAATTAAGCAATTTGCGAAAATTTACAGTTTTTTTGGCAGTTTTTATTTCTGGGGTTTGATTTATGTTATCTGGTTCATATATGGTTATGTAACAAAAGATTATTATCTTCTTGTTTTGTTCACGGGTGCTTTTGATCAGTCGATATTAATTCATATCCTGATAAGATATCGATTGATCCGTCGAAACAGACCATATATTAAACTAAGCGAACAAGGAGTTCAACGACATGATAAATTCATTCACATCCCTTATTTAATGTCTGATTCGGAGCAAAAATCATTTCCATCTGGACACGTGACTTTTTTCCTACTTTTTGGAATAGTTTTTGCATTTTATTTCGAAAGCTGGATATTATTTTTTATAATATTTGGATTAGATATAGTAATGGGAATATCAAGATTAATATTAGGTGTTCATTTCCCAACAGATATTATTTTTGGATTTATTTTTGGATTATTATATGCCTTATTATATTTTGGGTGGACTTATCTATATTGGGTAGAATTTTATTATTGG
>RDOE01000015.1 GCA_011364975.1 Promethearchaeota archaeon
TATATTGAATACCTTGATAAGCAATATATTTAGCGACAAATGAACTTATTAGCGTTACTACAAGAGAGATTAATAGTAGTTGTAGTAGCATTACTGCTACATCTTCACTCATTGATATTACCATTAAATTTATTGGAAGTAAATTTACAGATACTGTACCTATAATGGCAGAAATAAAATAGAGTAAATAGCTTTTCTCTAGCAATTGTGTTCGATCATCAAAATTAACTATAAAAAATGATAAGATCAAACTTGGAACAAAGAATAAGCCTTCTAATGCTAAAAAACTTAAAAAACCAAATAAATTTCCAAAGTAAACTGTTGCCTCAATAATTAATAAAATGTCTAGAAAGAAGGGTATGAATAAAAATACCAAATAGACAGAGTCTAAAATGATATAAGTTTTCAACTTTCGAGGAAATTTATAATCTTTAAAGAATATCCCTGCTATAATTGTTATATTAGGGGCTAGAAACAATAGTATACCCGTTATTGGTATTGATTGGCGTGCATAATAAAATATATTACTTAAAAAGACAAAGAAAAAGTTAAGAACTGATAAGAGGATTGTACTAGTATTCACATTTAATAAATGCTTACTCTGCTCTTTTTTTCTGATAACTATATACATCGAAATTGGAATAGCTCCTTGTAGCAAAAGTATTAGGATTGAGCTTAATATTGTCAAAATCATAGATCCTATGATAAAATTATCCAAAATTGAAAAGAAAATTCCAACAGATACTCCAATAATAGCAAAAGCTAACGAAACTACGCTGATTAATAAAATAAACCAATTGATTTTATCCTTTGACAGTTTTTTCATCTTTCTCTCCAGATCTGATTTTTTTTATTGGGAAGTCGCTACCTCGGTTTTGTTAAATTTGGGATCATACAAATGGCAAGCAACAAAATAATTTGATTCAACTTCTAAAGATTTTGGTATTTCTGATTTGCATGGTTCAAAACAATATGTACATCGAGGGTGAAATTTACAACCTGTAGGCGGATAAATAGGGTTAGGTAACATTCCCGGGATAGCTTTTAAATCTTCTTTTTTCCCCTCAATTGGTACAGCGCTTAAAAGACCCTTTGTATAAGGGTGATAGGTTTTTTTAAATATTGTCTTAATTGCTCCATATTCTACTATTGAGCCACAATACATTACTGCAACTCTGTCACACATTTTTGAAATAACCGATAAGTCATGAGTAATGAAGAGGATGGATGTATTGTAATCCTTTTGCAAATCCTTCATGAGTTTTAATATTTGATTTTGTACTGTAACATCTAAAGCAGTTGTAGGTTCATCTGCTATTAATAAAACTGGGCTACAAGCAATAGCCATAGCGATTTGAATTCTTTGTCTCATCCCACCACTTAATTCATGCGGATATCTATCGATAATTTTTTCTGGAGAGGGTATATTCATATCTTTTAATATTTGCATCGTTCGTTCTCTTAGAATATCGTATAATCCTTTATTCTTCCCTTTAGAAGCTTCAATCATAAGTTCTTCTTCTTTATGCAATAAAAGTACTTCAGCTATCTGTTTCCCTACAGTAAATACAGGGTTAAGCGAATTAACCGGATCTTGAAATATCATAGTTATTTTATCTCCTCTATACGAAAGAATTTCTTTACTAGTTTTTTTGAGTAAATCTTCATTTAAGAAATCAATACGTCCATTTATTATTTCACCAGGGGGTTGGATCAATTGAAGAATTGATAACGCAGAAACAGATTTACCGCATCCTGTTTCACCCACGAAACCTAATACTTCTCCTTTATAGACCTTGAATGAGATCCCCTCTACCGCATAAACAACACCCTCTTCCGTAAAAAATCTTGTTGTAAGATCACTTACATCTAAAATTACTTCCTGCTTTTTTACTTTCTCTTCTTTTAATTCTTCTTTCTCAATATATTCCCGTATTAACTTGTTTTCTTCTTCTAGAAATTTTGGTAAGAATATATATCGAATAGAAACGAAAAAGCTTACAAAATATGTAGCAGAAACAGTAGTAAATAAAATGCGAATATCTTGTTCATATAAATTAATTCCAAAATATCTTGAGAGATATAATTCAACAATAATAAGTTGAATTGACCAAATCCCGAAAGCGATAACAGAGCTAACGATCGTAGCTTTTCTTATTACTATTTTCGGAGGTACTTTCTTCGTGGGAAGAGATGCAATAATAATTTTTGATATTACAAGATTTAAAAGAACGAATACTGCAGCCCATTCAAATCCAAGTAAAAATGGATCATAGTTCGGATTTTGAGGATCTGCCGGAATTAAGTCGTATATTGGGATATTTAATAAATCAATTGAAAGGAATAAGGAGAAAGTAATCCATGATACTATTATTACAAATAATGATCGTATTAAGTAGATTTTTTTCGATTTGCGTAATTTCAGAACTAAATTCTCCTTATCAAATTTTTTAAGAAAAATAAGATACAATGGAAAAAATAACGTTGACATAATACCTAAAGAAAAATAGAGAGTATCAAGGGCTCTAATTTCAATTAAGAAATAACCAATAAAACCAATTATATATCTTGAAAATATAGCTGCTCCTAAAGTAATTAAAAGGCTAATATTTGCACTTCTATTATTAATTCGTTTTGCTTTTTGCCTTTTTTCATCCAATAATTCTGTCATAATTGTTTTATGGGCAAAATAAAAGAATACAGACAAAAAGATGACTTCTATTAGTGTTAATACATAATTGATGTAATATTGACCGTCAATAACAATAAATATCATTCTATTTCACTTCCACTACACTCGTTTCATCGTTATCTTTAATCTGGGATCCAAAGCGTCTCTTAGACCATCCCCAAGGAGCATAAATCCTAATACTGCAAGTAATATAAAAATCCCAGGAAATAGGGTTGTATGTATCATTGAGAGATGTCCTCTACCATAATTCAAATCAGTTCCCCAGTCTGGGATACCTTCATCTCCAAAACCTAAAAAGGCTATACCCGCAAATCCTAAAATTGCTGCACCCACCCCTCCAAAAAATCTAATAATAATGGGTGAAATAGCATTTGAAAATATATGCTTAAACATAATCTTAAAATTTTTGGCGCCACTTGTTTTAGCAGCTTCAATATAGAGTTGTTCTTTCGTTTCTAATACCGACGCGCGCATCAATCGGGAATAGCTCGGGATTGCAAACATGCCAAAAATTGTTAATATCGTTGTTAAATTTCTACTTACCATTTCTGTAAATATTATTACTATTACTAAAGTTGGAAAAGCTAATGTGAAGTCAACGATGCGCATTATAATTGTATCTACTTTGCCACCATAATATCCCGAAATAGTTCCTACAGCGATACCTCCTAAAGTGGCAATGATAATTGTTAAAATTCCAAACGTTACTGCTGTTCTAGAACCCCAAATAATTCTCGAAAAGAGATCATAAGCATATGCTGTTGTTCCCCATGGATGTAAAGGGGACGGAAGAGTATAAGGGTCACCAAAATCTATTGCGCGTGATACATCTGTAACAGTTTCTAATGTATAAAGAGCGATCCAAGGTGCATATACTGCCAAGAAAACGATATAAAAGATTAAACCAATTCCAATAAGAGTTAGTGGTTTAATTAATCTTCTAAAAAACTTTCGTTTTGATTTTGTTTTCTCAATTTCATACTCTTGCTGAGAAAATTTTTCATCACGCCAACCAGGTATTAGCAAAAATTTAAGATATCTAATTATATTTTGTTTACTAAAATCAAGCGAATATCCTTTTTTATTAAATCTTAATTCTGAAATGTTTGAATCTTCCATTTAGCTCAACTAATTGTTTTTAATTATTTATGTATATACAATTCTTGGGTCGATCAGTGTATACAACACATCAGCGACTAATGTTCCTGAAATGATTATGATACTATCTATAACAATTATTCCGGTAATTACGACATAGTCACCGCCTTGTATAGCAGCAAATAAATACCATCCCATTCCTTTATAATTAAATATGATTTCGAGGAATAAAGATCCAATCAGAAGTGATGCTACAAGACCAACGATCTCATTACTTGTAGGAATTAATGCATTGCGTAAAGCGTGCTTATTAATTACATCTTTTTCGGCAACGCCTTTAGCTCTCGCTGTTCTTACATAATCTTTTCTCATAACATCTAGCATACTCGCTCTTGTTTGACGCGTAATACCTGCCAATGAAACCACAATTGAAGCAACCGAAGGTAAGAAAAGATGCAGTAAGGTATCATGCAGCAGAGCTTGATCATTAAATAAGAATGCATCAATTAAGCGAAATCCCGTTAACCTATTATCATAATCAATGGTAATTGAATTGCCAGACTGCGTTTCAAAATTAATAACTCCATAAGTGTACACATTTAAAATATGACTTACAAAATATTGGATTAACGTTGCTAAAAAAAATATAGGTATGCAAACCCCTAACATTATAACTCCTCGAATGATATTATCTTGCCATTTGTTTCTATGTTTAGCAGAATTAATCCCTAGTTTAACAGAAAGAAAGGGAATTATGATTATAGGGATTATAACTAATTCAATAGTTTTTGGAAAGATTATGGTTATTAAAGTAGTGACCGGTACTCCATCAGCAACAATATATGAAGTCCCCCAATTACCTTGAAAGAAATTAGTAATGTAAATTACAAATTGCTCATATAACGGTTTGTCTGCTCCTACCCTATCTCGTTCTTGTAAATATACTTCATATGGCACCCTTGGATCAGAACTCATTTTATTAAGGACCGGATTTACCTCCATTAAATGTGTTAAAAAAAATGTAGCCACTAACACAAAGAAAACCATAACAACCATTATGATTAATCTTTTAACAATATACATCAACATATTTTTACTTTTTACCATTTTAATTAACACCTAACAAGTTTCAAGAACAATTTAATTTTCTAATTTTTATTCCTATAAATTATTATATTATTTAACCTTCATCACTATTTTAAATTTATTACTAAAATTAAAGATACTTAGCCTTAAACTAAGGACTACATGCTCTTAAAGTTTATTCAACATTCATTAACATTAACTTAGACGTAATAGATTCAGTTAATACTTTCTAGTTTATTATGAAATCTCGATATTATATAAAATTTATTACATCATTTCATAATTTTCCAATTATCTCTTCAATATCTACTTAAATATAAGATGCTATTCCTTAAGTGGACAATATGAATTTATACGAACCAGTCTTTTATGATGATTTACTCTTACGAAATCATAGATAGTATATATTAACTTGAGATAAATTGATTAAAATATATTCTATAGGTCCTATTTCTCATCATATCTCTACAATACTCAACTTTTTTCTAATTCTTAACAACTAAGTGGACACATGACAAAGCTTATATACTTGTCTAAATAATTTAAAAAATAAGATATATCTAATCAAAAAAAAAAAAATAAATAGAGAAAAAAACATGAAAGTTAAACTAATTTGTATAATTGGAGTAATCCTTTTCATGAGTACTCCATTTTTAGGTTTTGTTTCTTTTGCGAAAGCACAAACAACTGAAAATAGTTTGATTTATGGCGCAATTAATGCTGTTCCAAAATCTTGGGATCCCGCAACCAGTCAAGCTGATTTAATGGGTTATATCAAAGGTCATGCCATAGAAGCTTTAGGCTGGCAAGATACAAAGGGAGATTATCATCCGTTGCTAGCTGAAAGTTGGACAATACATCCAAGACCTGATGGTGTATCTGCCGCGGGAACTAATCAAGGAGGGGTTGCAGCTATAGAGTTCAAATTACGAGAGAATGTAGTTTTTCATGATGGTTCTGAATTTAATGCTTCTGTTGCGGCATGGAATATCAATAGAGTAATACAAATTTCTGGCTATGAAAATTATCAATGGAATAACATCCATTGGATGAATCCCGCATCTTATAAAAATAGATTTATTCCCACATGGGATTTATCTTGGGCTATAAATGACCCTGAAGTCTCATTCATAGACACAGCCAATTGGGCCGCTATTCCTGATGGAAGCTATATTAATTATACCTCGAAAACTGCTTCAGGTTTTAACAACTATTATATCTGGTTTGATTTAACCGGAGATAATTCGACCTCAAACCCTGCACCTGCTGGTAAATTGCCGATTTATTGTAATATTTCCGCATCGGTTTCCCAGGAAAATGTTTCTAAAGTATTAGGTACCGCCATCAACGCCATTACAGGAATTTCAGCCTCGTATACAACTGATAACGTTACAATTACAAATGCACTTGATGGAGATGTTACTGATATTGTAGACTATGATTCTGGTCTTACTGTAAGTACTGTCTCACAGGGTATCATGCGTAATCCTTTCAACACCATAAATCCTGAGTATATTCCAGCAATTAATTCAACAATTGTTGTAAGTAAATATGTTCTTAATGTTACTATGAATAGATGGTATACTGATTTGGGTCAATTTGGATGGTATGGAATGATCTCCCAAGAAGCGTATGGTCCGTGGTTTAATAAATCGATACCAGGTTATGAGGCAGTTCCCAATGCTTACGATGGAACTCCTTTTCCAGGGCATATGATAGGGACAGGTCCATATAAATTTGAATCTGTTGATTTTGTCGGCGACGCTAAGGCACACTCAACTAAATTTGAGAATTATTGGAATGCAACTGCGTTAGAAGCAGAGGGCCTATTTTCTGTAACAGACCTTTATGGTAGATTTTATGCAGATGCAACAGCACGAGGAAACGCATTGTTAGCCACTGATATTGACTTAGTTAACTCCATGCTCCAAGATCCAGCTCCAATTGCTGATGTCAAGGCCTCTCCTTATTTAAATTACATTGCTACAGTTCCCGATGCGAGTGTGAATGTTGTAAGTATGCTAAGTGCAGAAGCAATCAACAAACCACTTGCGAGCCTCGGAGGAGTATCGATAAGAGAATGGTTTCCAACCAGTAGTTTTTGTACAAGTACCTTGGGCTTACCTTCAGGAACCCAATACCCCGAAGGAATAAATAAAACTGTTCGACAAGCTCTTTCTTATGCATATGATACTGCTGGTTTTGTATCGGCTATTTACCCTGAGACTAGTGGCGGAGGTATATACTGCTGGAGTCCTTGGGGTATGAGCAGTCCATTTACCGATGAAGGCGGTGTATCCCATCCAGGACCTGATCCTGATCTTACAACCGCAAGAACAATTCTCCTCAGTGATCCATATTATAATGGGCTAGCTACAGCGAGAGGATTGTCTTTAGCTAACACAACTGCTGATTGGGTTGATGTTGCTAGAACTAATCCCATGAAAACCTTCAAATTCTTAAACTATCCTGGCTCAACAACGACGGGATTTTTAGAAGAAGCTTGTGAGGTTCTTGGTTTTGCATTGGATGTTCATGAAGATGCTGCTGTATCTGGTGAATTATGGACTCAGTTTGTTGCTACAGGCAGAGCTTCTATGTATGATATGTTTCCATATGTTTATCTCATGAATCCTTTGAATCCAGCCCAATATGGTATCTATTGGTATTCAACCGGCGCTGCTAAGCCACCGGGTTGGGGATATAACTATGCTCATTTAATGAATTCCACTGTGGATGCTATTTTTGCGAATGTAGAGTTCTTAACAGATAAACAAGCTTCATATGATGAGGTAGCTGACATCTTGATAAATAAAGAGGCTCATTCTCTATATATGAGCCAAGGAACTATGGGAATGGTTCTTAATGCTGGATTTACTTATGCATCATGGGCGAAAGAGGTCGGTGGTCCCGCAGGTCCAGGAATAGCCATACAGGGAATTGGAGGTTCAAGAAGTAGAGCTTCTACTTTACCTGCTATTCCAGGATTTCCTATGGCATTTATGTTATTTGGTATGCTCATCTCTGTCTTAGGAACAATTTACGTCATTAAACGCAAAAGAAAATAGACAAAATAAAATTTTAATTTCTTTTTTTTTTTAATTTTAGCGTGAATAATAATTCAAACATATTTGGAACTCAGAAAATAAAATACATGCGATTTAAAAGATGCTCGACTTACAATCTAAAAAATATACAAAGCGAAAAAACTATGGAAAACAAACAGATAGAAACGATTAACTAACTAATGTACACTTTCTTTTCTTAACATAACAAATTTTTTCGTAAACATCCCTAAAAAAGAGCCAACTATTACCATTAAAAATAATAGTATTACGTTTACATAACCTTCAAAATACAAAAACTGTAATGAAAAAGGTTCTAAAGAGATCCCAAACATTAACCAATAAAATAGAAACCCTTCAGTTATTATAATTGGAACTAACCATAATGACGCTTTGATACCATACGCAGGAATCTCCTCTTTAAATGTTAGTGCAAAACTTACAATAAAAAGCAAAAGAAAGGGCAAGAAAAAATTTTTCGAAGCGGATAAATAGGGCCAAATTAATAAAGTCCGATCCATGTCAACAAAGGGAATCCATTCGCCATATCGATCTGTCATTATTGTATTAGCAATTATCCCGTAAAACCCTAAAATAATAACAGCATAGGCTAAAAATACGCCTCCCTGCCGTCCAAAATCAATATGGATTCTTTTTTTCCTCTTTTCTTTAAATACAACTTCTGTCATGTTAAACGTGAAAAATCCTTCTATTATTCGTATTACCTAATATTTTTATGTTTTAATATTTGTTCTTTTTAATTTAAAACTACTTATCAGTTAAAATGTGTTTTAATACTTGCATCGTAGATTCTTTAAATTGATCAAACGTTACATCCACTTGGCTTAATTGAAGAGTTTCCCATACCCTACTTGGTGGACCATGCTCCTTCGTCCTATTCATTTGAATATACGCTACGCCCATTACTATACTATACGTTAATAGCGATAATAAGGGCGCTGTATCTTTTTTTATTTCTCCTTCATCTATCGCTTCTTGAATAAGCTTGGTGGTGCCGTCTAATAATCTATATTCTCTATATTTAGCTTCAATTGGACCAGTTCTACTTGAAGGGGGTGCTTCGATAACATTAAACATCATTTTATATTTATCATAATCCCTATCTGCAAAATCTAAGAAATGCTCGTAGAGTTTAATAATTAAGTCACATTTCGACCCTTTATGATTTTTTATGATCTCAAGATTTTCCTCTTTAAATTGGTTATAAAACTTATTACGAATCGCAATCCACAATTCCCTCTTGCTTTCTATATAATTATATAAGTTATTCTTCGTCATACCAAGGATTTCCGCTAAATTTCGCATGCTAAAGCCTTCTGTTCCTTTCTTTAAAAATAGTTGTTTACCCGCTTCTAAAATCATCTCAAATTTTTCATCCTTTTTATCTTCAGAACGAGCTCTTGTTTGCTTTAATTTGGGAGCCATTATTATATCAACCTTTTATTTCTTTTCCTTCTTTAATTTTATTAAGATCATTTTCTTGAAGCACACGCCTTTCTACTTTACCCGTTGTGGTTACTGGCAATTCTTTTATAAATTCTATATAATTAGGGCATTTCCACCGTGCCATATTCTCCTTACACCATTTTTTTAATTGGTCACTTGTAATATCTGCACCTTCTTTATACTCTGGCTTTAATGTGACCCATGCTTTTACCGCTTCCCCTCTTTCCCTGTCTGGTAAACCTGCGACCGCAACTTCGCTTATCATAGGGTTTTTACCCATAATCTGTTCCACTTCTTTCGGAAATACGGAATGACCTGCTACTTTAATTAATGACTTTTTACGGTCTCGGATCTCCAGAAATCCGTCTTTATCCATGAAACCGATATCGCCTGTAAGCAACCAACGCTTTCCATTCCAGAACTTAAGGTTATCTTCCTGCTCTTTTTGTTCTCCTTTATATCCAAGCATTACCTGTGGTCCTGCGACACACATCTCACCAGTATGCTCTAATCCAAAATTGGAGCTAGGAGTACCATCGCATATTGGACCTAAATTAAAATTTTCTGCATCAAAAATCACAACGTCGGTTCCAGGAATAGGTAAACCTACCTTCCCTAATTTGTTAGGTCCCCAGAACGGAGTTGAAGTTACTACGGGAGAAGTCTCAGTTAACCCCCAACCAGTTCTTATTGGACAAAATATTCTTTCAAATGGAACCCGGACATAATCATGCAAAGGTCCAGCTCCTTGACTCGCATACTTTAATTTATTGTGTAAATCATATTGTTTTGTGAATACTTCCTCTCCCATGTCCTCTACGAAATCTATTAAACGTTTAAAAAGCAATTCTACCCCTGTAAAAATGATTTTTTGAGGTGCTTCTAACTTTTTGATTGTTTCACACAAATCTTTTATCTCGGGAGGTTTAGGGAAAAGCAACATTACCATCCCAAGAAATAATGAACCATTCATAACTGATGTTAAACCGAAACTGTGAAAAAATGGTATTATCCCAATACTTATCATTCCCGTTTCTAATTGAACCCAATCTCTCTGCTGATATAAATTAACAATAAGATTTGCATGGCTTAACATAGCAGCTTTTGGCAAACCCGTCGTTCCCCCCGTCATAAGATATGCAGCAGGATCATTCCAAGGATCAATATCTACAACAATTTCCTTAGGTTCAGTTTCTAATACAATCTTTTTCATTCGATAAACTTTATAATCATCCGTCTGTTCAGGAATTGTACTCTGAAAATCCGGAATGCTATTTCTTAGGGCAGTAAAAATATCTGGTTCTGCGGTTACGAAGTCTAATAGATTTGTTGAAGTAACATACTTAACTTTAGTTTTAGGTAAAATTGTATTTGGTCCTTGAAAATAGAGTGCATCCATTACGACGAGTACTTTTGCGTTAGTAATATTTAATGCATGCATTAACTCCATGGGTTTATAAGTAGGATTGATACCTGCCATAATAGCTCCTATATAAATAGTTCCCATATACGCTATAACGAAATTTATCGAATTAGGCAATTCAATTGCCACCACATCTCCTTTTCGGATTCCCAAATCATAAAGAAAGGTACCAAATCGTTTTGCTTTATCAAATAAATCTCGGAATGTGATTTTTTCGATGTAAGGTCCAAAAACAGCCATGCATACTTCCTTGTCCCAGAAATCTCTCTCAGTGGCACACCGCATAAACCCTTGAAATAACGGTTCCATAACAGCTCCTTCCACTTCATGAATTTGTTTCGGAACGCCTTCGGGCCAATACTCACCAAACCACACCTTTTTTTCATTAACCTTAAAATCCTCTAAACTAGTCATTTTTATCTTTAAGATTTAATTATATCAGTTACCTTTCGAATCTACTTATATTCAATTTATACACTTAAAGTTTAAAAACTTTATGGACAATAGAAATTAAACTTTCAATATAGTATGTTAAAGAATCGATAGTATAAAATAATTTTTGATTTTGAAACGCTAACTACTATTTAAATAAAATAGAATTATTCTACTCATTCAAAAATAAATAAATAGAAACTTTTATATTTTAAATGAAATAAAATAATTATAATTATTATATATCTGGTACCAAACAATATAAATTGATTAAAATTGGAAAAAAAAATGACTAAAAAGGATTTAAAACCAATTGAACGCAATACACCTACGTTCCAAAAGATAAGAAAATATGGTTGGTTAATAAGATTACCAATTCTTAAGCAACTATATAGAAAAAAACATCATCCTCGCGGATTTGACGCAGAAGCAGGACAAATAATTCCAGTCAATCTACAAGCAGGAGATTATCAAACTGAAGCAATACCTCTCACATTAATGGATTATTTTATCGATAAAGCAGGGACAATTGTGATTGTACAATGCCCATGTAGAGTTACAAATGAATGTAACAATCATAATATTGACTTAGGATGTATCTGGATGGGTAAGGGGGCTGCAAATTTAGACTTAAACAATCTCCCTGGAGGAAGTAAAGGTCGTTTTGCAACCAAAGAAGAAGCTAAAGCTCATGCTCGTGCTGCTCTTAAAGATGGTTTAGTTCCTGCTTTAGGAAAACTGCGCGGGGATGCTGTAGCGTACAATGTATTAGAATTTGAGGATGAATTCATGAATTTCTGCTTCTGTTGTCCTTGTTGTTGCGTGACAGCTGGTATGAAATATGCAAACTCTGATTTCAAGCATTATATAAAACGTATGGAAGGAGTAACAGTAATTACAGACCCAGAGAAATGCGTAGGCTGTGGGACTTGTTTTAAGGTTTGTATTTACGATGGATTAAAAATGGTAAAAGGGAAAGCGATTCATACTGATAAATGTATAGCTTGTGGCAATTGTGAAGCTGTATGCCCCAATGGTGCTATATCCATTAATTTTGATGAAAATATGGATATAGATGAGGTAATGGTCAAAATAATTCAACGATATGAAAACATTGTAGACATATCTGGTTAATAACCTATTTTACCATCTAAATCAAAATAGAGGTTTTATTCATATGTTTATAAAAAAAGTAATAAGTAAACTACCTGAAAAAACGCTAAGCAAATTAGTGTTGAAAGGCATCTTAAGAAAATCTGTTGATACTTCAGATGAAATATATCAAAAAGATTTTAAAAACTTTATATTT
This sequence comes from Promethearchaeota archaeon, assembly GCA_011364975.1. Lineage (GTDB taxonomy): Archaea > Asgardarchaeota > Lokiarchaeia > Sigyniarchaeales > SOKP01 > SOKP01. The sequence continues at coordinate 12,573 of RDOE01000015.1, forward strand.
AAAGTGAATTGGAATATTTCAGGCGCTATTGGTTATCAAATTTATGATCAAACGAGTTACTCATATAAATATGGGGAGCATCTCGTTGATGCCGATGTTCTGCTTTCTATTCCAAAAATTGAGCATGTAAGACAACTGGTTAAAGGTGATGGGTTAGACCTTGAAATGAGCAGAGATAAGGAACGTAATTTTCAATTATGTATAAAAGATCCAATTGTTATTGCTCGATTTAAAGAAGAAGTAAATCCTAATCCTCGTATAATAACACAATTACCGCTTTTTAGGGATATACAAAAACAATGGCATTATGGTAAAACTTTATTTGAGTTACCAGAGGAAATTTCTGTAGAAAAGGAGGAAATTGAATCATTAGTGAAAAAAATGCTCACTGATTCTGATAGAGTGTCAGATGAGAATTATCAGAAAACATTTAAAGACCGGGTTTTTAAAGTGAATTGGGACATACAGGGCATTTTGGCATACCAAATCTTTGAGGAAACACGTTATACTTATGAATTCGGGAAAAATCTGGATGATGCAGATGTTACCTTAATGCCCACGAGTATGAAATATGCAAAGCTATTGCTTCAAGGAGTCCTCATAGACATCACCCATGGTAAAGATGTTAACAACAATTTTCAACTCTGTGTGAAGATTCCAATGTTATTAACTCGATTTAAGGACCCAGACCTTAGTCCACTAGTTCTTTCGAAGTTGCCCTTTTCTAAGAGTATGCGAAAGGAAACTAAAAAAGAGGAAAAAGGCGAAGAATATGGATCCTATATTCCTGTTAATCTTTCAGCAGGTGAGTACGAGAATGAAATAATACCCCTGAAAGTGTTTGAATACTTCATTGAGAAAGCAAGTAATATTGTAGTTTGCGAATGTTTATGTAGAATAAATTATGACTGTAAGAATCACGATAAAAAATACGGTTGCATGTATATGGGCGATGATACAAAGAATATGGTACTTCATGATAGACAGCGTAATATTTCAAAGGAAGAAGCTGTTCAATTCGTTAAAGAAGCCATTGATGATGGTTTGATTCCTTTAATCGGAAGATCAGTAGGAGAAACTGAAGGACAATCAATTAGGGATACAGGACACTTTTTATCCAGTTGTTTCTGCTGTACATGTTGTTGCATTAATGGTAAAATGATTTCTAATGCGTCTCATGCAATGATATCTGATAATATGATTAAAAGAATTAAAGGATTAGAAGTCAAAATTGATCCCGCGAAATGTGTTGGCTGTGGAACCTGCCTTGGAGTATGCGTGTTTAAGGGCAGAGAAATAGTCGATGGAAAAGCAACTATCGAGCCGGAATTTTGCTTAGGTTGTGGAAGATGTGTAGATGTATGCCCTAATGGGGCCATTTCCATTGAAATCGAGGATCAAAGCTACATTGACGAACTAATTACTAAAATAGAATCTCTTGTCGATGTAGAAGACCAAAAGAATAATATTTCCACAATTAGTTAGTTTATTTAGGAGTAGAAAAAGCATATAACATCTTTTATTAAAATTAATTTAAAATAAGACTTTAATTTATATCTAATCCATATTTATTATGATTCAAGGGATATTTTAAGTTTATATTCCAAAAATCTCTGATAAAAAATAAAAATGATAAATCAGTAATAAAGAGGACTTTAAAAATGCATGAATTTTCTATGGTAAATCAAATATTTAGGAAGTGCTTAGAAGTGGCAAGACAGAATAACGCCAAATCACTTAGCGAAATCAATCTTGAAATAGGAGATTTTGCTTTAATTGTCGAGGTTTATGCCCAACAAGCTTTTAATGCGTTAAAAAAAGGTAGCATTGCAGAAAATGCTGTGCTAAATATTAAAAGGACTCCTGGTGTGCTTTATTGCAATTCCTGTCAGCAAAAATCTGAAATTTGGTTTAATGAAGAAAAGGAAAAAGCAGCAAATGAAGGAAGATTGAAGGAATATGAACAATATGAAAAAGCAATAACTGAAGAATCGTTACTTAAAGGTAATCCTAATTTAGGAAGAAATCTTTTTCATTGTCGAAAATGTGGGAGTTCTGATACTAACCTTATTGAAGGAAAGGGAGTTTTAATTAAAAATATCCGGTTGTAATAAACTTTCAATCTTTCCTTATATTTTGATGGACAATGGGCATTTATTTAAATAATGCAATATTTTAATTTTTTAAGGCTTTTTAATGAGAAAAAAGAAAGTTAAGGTGGATATAAATTGGGAAAAAAACTGAAGAAAAAGGATCTAAAACCGATTGAACGAAATACACCTTTGTTTCAGAAGGTGAAAAAGTATGGCTGGTTGACAAGATTACCAATACTTAAGCAACTTCATAGAAAAAAGAATTATCCTCGTGGGTTCGATACTGAAGCAGCTCAGTATATTCCGGTCAACCTCAAAGTAGGCGATTATGATAGCGAAGTAATTCCCCTCAAATTGATGGACTATTTTATAGATAAAGCAGGTACAATCGTTATTAGGGATTGTCCATGCCGTGTTACTAATGATTGCAAAAACCACGACAAAGAACTTGGATGCATTTGGATGGGAAAGGGTGCTGCTAATCTTGATTTAAGAAAACTCCCAGGAGCTGGAAAGGAAGGACGATGTGCAACAAAAGAAGAAGCGAAGGCACACGTTCGCTTAGCACTAAAAAATGGCCTTGCTCCCGCTTTAGGAAAATTACGAGGGGATGCTAGATTATATAACGTTTTAGAATACGACGATGAACTCATGAATTTCTGCTTCTGTTGTTCTTGTTGCTGCGTTGCTGCGGGATATAAATATGGTAACTCTGATTATAAAAATTATGTAAAGCGTATGAAAGGAGTTACGTTTGTTACCGATCCTGAGAAGTGCGTAGGCGTAGAGAACTGTGGGAAGTGCTTTAAAGTATGTGTATATGATGGATTGAAAGTGGTAAATGGAAAATCAGTACATACAGAAAATTGCCTAGGCTGTGGGCATTGTGAGGCTGTATGCCCTAATAATGCTATTGCCATTAAATTTGATGAGGATTTGAACATCGACGAAGTAATTGAGGGTATAATTAACCGATATGAAAAAATTGTAGATATTTCTGGTTAATAGAAAAGGTGAAAATGAGATTGAGTATAAGAGATTTGAGTACACTCCCCGATAGCAAGCTAAAAGAAGAATTGATGAAATTTATTTTAAATGATGTTGACGTATCGGATGAGCTATACCAAAAAAGCTTTAAGGAGCCCTATAAAGTTAATATAGATATTTGCGGACTTAAGGGTTATCAAATTTATGAACCAGATAAATATACTTCCAAATTGGGAGAAAATCTCGAAGACCCCGATCTTTCAATTAATTTTCGAGATATAGAATACATCAGGCAATTGCTCCGAGGGGAAAAAGTAGGTATTGAAAATGGACGAGACAAAAATTATACCCTTCACGTAAATAGAAAAGACCTCTTCATATCTACGAATAGAAAGAATGCACAAGTTTTAATGGCTAAAATACCCTTATTCGATTCGATCGTAAAAAATTTTGGTACTAGTCGTCAAGCTAAACGTTTACGCGATGAATCTGGACCTCTTGACCCGGTACAAGAAGGTGAAATTGTCATGCTAATGAAAAAAATGTTAAAAGAGTCTGTAGATACTTCAGACGAACTTTATCGACGAAATTTTCAAGGGCAGGTTTTAAAAGTCAACTGGGACATCAATGGAAACATTTCTTACCAGATTTTTGAAGAAACCAAATATAGTCATGAATTTGGGAAACATATCGAAGACGCAGATCTTACACTTGTAATTGAAAATCCAGATTTTGCAAAACGATTTCTACTCCAAGCATCTACTAATTATGCTCCTGGTTTGGATGATGACAATAATCTTCTTATTTATATAAAAACTCCTGTCATAAGTATTCAGTTCAAAAATCCAGATGAAAACCGCTTTTCTCTAGTAAGATTACCTTTCTTTCGTACTTTGATGCAAATAAAAGCCTCTGAAACACCACAAGAAGAGAAAAAGGAAGAACGAGAGAATTATGGACACTATATTTCAGTTAATTTGCCAATGGGCGACTTTGAAAATGTCGTTGTACCATATAAAGTATTTGAACACTTCATCAATAAAGCAAGTAATATTGTCCTCCGAACTTGTCCTTGTCGAGAACGTTGGGCCTGTCAAAATCACTCGATTGAATTAGGGTGTATTTTTATGGGAGACGACACTAAGAATATGGCGCTATCCCCTGAAGAAGGTTATATAGCTACGAAAGAGCAAGCCTTAGAACATTTAAGAAAAGCGATTGACGAAGGTTTGGTTCCTTTATTAGGAAGAAATGTCGCGGAAGCAGAAGATGGACATGGAGTTATGGATACAGGAAGCTTTTTATCTGGTTGTTTCTGCTGCGAATGTTGTTGTATTGGAGTAAAGACTCGTCAATATGGTGCATATACTAGCATGGCAGGAGATAAACCTGGAAGTATTGAGGGTATGAAGATAAAGATCGACTATGAGAAATGTGTTGGTTGCGGAACTTGTGTAGAAACTTGTCCATTTAAATTTAGAAAAGTTGTTGATGGAAAGGCTGCTGTTGATCCTAATCAATGTATAGGATGCGGAAGATGCATAAATGTATGTCCAAATGGGGCGATAATGGTCAATATAGAAGATCCAGATTATATTGAGAAATTTATAGCTAAGATCGAATCTATAGTCGATGTTACTGACCAAAATGCTTAAAATCGAGTTATATTAAATTTTTTATCCTTTATAATATTAATCTGATATAAAATTTTCAAAAAATATTAATTAAATTGATATAAATGGCAAAACGCGGTAAAGAATTTTATAATAGGTATTTTGCAAGGCAATCAAGATTCAGTATTTTGCCTCCAGAAGATAAATATTTATTTAGAATTTCTCCAAAATATAAATTTAATATCATAGGTTCAGGTATGATGGGAATTGAACATCTGCGAACAACATATTTGGAAGGTCGAGCTCTTATTCATGGCATATATGATCCTAATCCAAAAAGTGTCACAGCAACACAAAATGTACTATCTCAAATTGATCCTGAACAAAAATTAAAAATTTACGATACACTAGAAAACGCTTGTAAGGATCCAGATGTTGATGGGTTAATAATTTCCACTCCAAATTTCTCTCATATCTCAGTTATCAAAGAAGCAATAAAGTCAGAAAAGCACATACTACTTGAAAAACCTATGGCAACAACCATTCCTGATGCCTATGAAATCTATAAGATTGCTGAGGATTACCCTTCAGTGTTTCAAGTTGGGTTACAATACAGATATAAAGCAATGTATGTTGAAGCTATACAAGAAGCTCTAATCAATAAGAGGTTAGGTGATATCAAAATGATAAACATCTCTGAATACAGGTTTCCGTTTTTAGATAAAGTGAACCAATGGAACAAGTTTAATCAATATTCTGGGGGAACATTGGTTGAAAAATGTTGTCATTATTTTGATTTAATGAATTTATTTGCTCAATCTAAACCAAAGAAAGTTTATGCTACGGGAAATATGGCAGTAAATTTCAAAGAATTTGAATATAATGGGAGAAAATCAGACATTTTAGATAACGCGGTAGTAAGTCTTGATTATGAAAATGGTGTTAGAGCAAGTTTTAACTTATGTATGTTTTCACCCCAATTTTACGAAGAATTGACGATCTGTGGTGATGAAGGGTACCTTCACAGTTATGAAAACATTGATTATTTACCTGGAACCAAACCAAAAACCTACTTGGAATTAAAATTAGGGGAGGAATCAAATTCAAGAATATCACAACCTTGTTATCCAAAATATATTGAAGAATCTGGGCATAGCGGAGCAACGTTCTTCGAACATAAGTATTTCATAGATACCATAGAGGGGAAAGAAACATCTGTTGCTACAGCAAAAGACGGATTATGGTCTATTGTCATTGGCTACGCTGCTCAGAAGTCTATTGATTTAGGAATTCCATTAATCATACAAGACCTTCTAAAAGAATTCTCTCTTAATATATGATTAAAACGAAATAGAGATAGTTTTATCTTCTTTTTTTCAATGTATTTCATCTGAGATATATTGAGGAGTTACATCGACATATTTTTCAATTTTTCCAATTAATTCATCAACGCGGTCTATATCATCGATGGTGATGGTGGTTGCACTAGTGGGACACACTTCTGCGCATCTACCACAACCTAAGCATCGTGTTTGATCAATTTTTGCTTTTCCATCAATAAGCTCCCTGCCTCGAAAAACGCACACTTCAACGCACTTACCACAACCTTTACAAAGATCTTCATCTACATTCACGGAGACGCCTTCTACTCTTGAAAACATCGTTAAATTAGCATTAGGACCAAATCGCATAATCTTTCCATTTATACAGCAACAATCGCAACAGAAACAAGCTGCTAAGAAGCGACCTTTATCTTCAACGCCATATCCCGCAGCCTCACCCATAGCGCGTCCTAACAATGGAATCAACCCATCATCTATCGCTTTCCTTACGCGTTCCAAAGCTTCCTCCTTTGTAGCAAAATGTCCTCTTTCTTTAGTAATTTTCATTTGTAGCGTATCATCTCCCATATATAGGCAACCTAGAGATTTGTCATGATGTTGGCAATCGTTAAAGCGCCTACAACCACAATAATCCATTAATACAATGTGACTGGCTTTTTCTATAAAATGTTCAAAAACCTTATAGGGAATAACCTTGTTTTCATATTGGACATCCAAATTAATTGGTACATAAGCCCCAAATTCTTCTTTTCTCGAGATTAGATTCATACCTCTTTGAAATGGTGGCAATTTTAAGAGGTTAAAGGGATGTTTAACTTTATTATTATAAGCTATTGCAGTTAAATATCGATGGGATATCCTTTGCTTTCTTAATCCCTTTTCCGACTCTACTTCTTTAAACCCTTCCACATAGTCTACTTTGAACCTGCCCTTATAATCTCTTCGGGGTGCATAGCTAAAACCCATATTGGCCCCCTCGAAAAATCGAATAGCTAACTCTGGATTACTGATGCGTACTAGTAAATCAGGGTTCTCTAATTGTTCCCCTATTTTATAAGCATAATTATCTTTTTCAAATATTTGATACCCGTAGACTTTCTTAATTTTCCATTGAACTTTGATTATCCCTTCAAAATCTTGGATGTCCTTCTGAAAAATTGGACTCCTTCGGGCGATTCGACCTGAATCCTTCATCATCTTATTGAATGCAGATAATAATTCATCATCTTTCTCAGACATGTTATTTTAGATCCTTAATGTTTAGTATTAATTAAAAAAAGGTTTGATTTAATTTAAAATAAATTGCCGTTGGACATTTAAAAAAGTTTTAATTTATTAATAAATGATGTAAGTTAATAGACAAGTATTAATTAAACTTGCTAAAACTGTACATTTATAGAATAATAACATAGGTAAAGATTACTATGATAAAATTATTTAATCCAAAAAACCCCGATTTTTCAGAACTCGATGAAAAATCAAAGGAAATCATGTTAAAGACTATTAAATTCTTCGAAGACAAAGGAATAGAAAAAATCCTTGAAGATGATTTTTCATGTGTATGGTATGAAGATTTTATCGAGTTTCAAAAAAAAGAAAAAATCTTTTCATCCCTTTTAACGCCATCGGAATACGCATTAGAAAAAAATCCAGATGCTCACTGGGATACTAATCGTAATTGTTATTTTAATGAAATTACCAGTTTTTATGGTCCACCATATTGGTATACATGGCAAGTTAGTATTTTGGGGCTTGGTCCTATTTGGATGAGTAAAAACGAGATAATAAAAAAACGAACTGCTCAAGCTTTATTAGATGGCGGAATTTTTGCTTTTGGACTTTCCGAGAAGGAACATGGAGCTGATTTATATTCTTCGGAGATGAAATTAATTCCTCAAGAAGATGGAACCTATAGAGCTAATGGAAGTAAATATTACATTGGAAATGGTCAGACCGCAGCATTTACATCGACTTTTGGAAAAATAGCTGATAAAGATGGAAATATTCTTCATTATCCTGAATCAAGGAAGGTTAAAAGCAGCTATGTTTTTTTTGTTGCTAATTATGAAATTAAGGGATATGACTGCATAAAAAATATATTACAAAATCAAAACTATGTTGCTGAATACGCTCTTAAAGACTATAAGATAACCGAGGATGAGATTTTAGCTAAAGGTCAAGAAGCGTGGGATATGGCATTAAATGCTGTGAATGTAGGTAAATACCAGCTTGGATGGTCAAGTATTGGGATATGTGAGCACGCATTCTATGAAGCTATTAACCATGCATCAAATAGAATATTGTATAATCATGCGGTAACTGAGTTTTCCCATATTAAACAATTTTTTGTGGATGCGTATTGTAGGTTAATTGCGATGAAACTTGTTTCTTTAAGATCGAAAGATTATATTCGGACAGCATCACAAAATGACAGGAGATATCTATTGTATAATCCTATTATTAAAATGAAGGTGACTACTGAAGGCGTAGTTGTTATAAACTTACTACATGATATCATCGCAGCAAAAGGGTATGAAAAAGACACTTATTTTCAAGGGGCATTAACATATATTGGTGCCAATCCAAAATTAGAGGGAACTGCTCATGTAAATATGGCACTCATTGTAAAATTCCTACCCAACTATTTTGGTATAGGGGTACCTTTTGAGAAATATCCGCACGTGCCTAAAATTATTGATGATTGTGACGATTCCTTCCTATTTGACCAAGGATCTGCTCAAGATTTAGGAAAAATAAGTTTCCATGATTACCATATTGCTTACAATAAGTATGATCTCCCAAATGTTAACATTTTGAAAGAACAGATCGAAGTTTTTAAGGAAATGTGTATAAAAGCAACTCCTACTCCAGAACAAGGACAAGACATCGATTTTGTCTTGATTAATGGAGAGTTATTTACTCTTGCCGTTTATGGTCAACTTATCCTTGAAAATGCTGAAATTTATGAGGAAGACGATGATTTAATTGAACAGATTTTTGATTGTTTCATTCGCGATTTTTCTTTGTTTGCCACAAAATTATACACGAAACCAATGACTAATGAAAAACAAATGGAATATTGCTTAAAAATGATTAAAAAGCCAGTGCAAGATACTGAACGGTTTGAACGCATTCTGAAAAAAGTTTATGCCCATAAAGGCATATACCCTTAATCTTTTTTAATTTGTCCTTCTATGATGCTTTATGATTCCTATTAACAAAGAATTATCAAGATCCGTTGAAAATTTTAACTATGGATGGAAATTTTTTAAAGGAGATGCTATTAATGCTTATCAGATTAATTATAACGATGAAAATTGGCGTGAAGTTGACTTACCACATGATTGGAGCATAGAAGGACCATTTGATAAAAAGTGGGCTAGTAGTACGGGATATCTTCCAGGAGGTATCGGGTGGTACCGAAAACGGTTTAAAATCGCGAAAAGTGACAGTGACAGAAGATACTTCATATATTTTGAGGGTGTTTACAATAATAGTCAAGTATGGATTAATGAAAAAAGTCTTGGTGAGCGCCCTAATGGTTATGTATCTTTTTATTATGAAATTAGCCCCTATATTAATTTTGGGAGTGAAAATGTCATAGCTGTTAAGGTAAATCATTCAAAATATGCTGATTCACGATGGTATACTGGTTCTGGGATATATCGGAATGTCAAACTTATAAAAACAAACGCAATTTATATCAAACCGTGGGGAGTTTATACTCGACCGCACTTAAAGAGTAATAAGGGTATAGTTGATTTTGATATCACTTTAAAAAGTGAAAAAGCTACTGTATCTTCAATAACAGTTATAAATGAACTTTACTATCATAAAGAAATTATTGGACAAAATGAAGTTTCTTTAGAAATAAAATCTAATAAGGAATTGATAGTTAACGGAAAAATTGAGGTCGAAAATCCAAAGGTTTGGGATATTGATTCTCCAGAATTGTATACTCTTGTAAGTATTGTTAAAGACGAAAAGCAAGTTTTAGATGAGGTAGAAACAAGTATTGGTTTTAGAGTGCTTCGATTTGATGCTAAGTTTGGGTTTTTTTTGAATGGAAGGAATATGAAGTTAAAAGGTATCTGTATGCACCACGATGCGGGATGTTTGGGTGCTGCAGTTCCCAGAGATGTTCTTAATAATCGTTTAAGTGTTCTTAAGGAATTGGGCTGTAATGCAATCCGTACGAGTCATAATGCTTTTGCTCCTGATTTTTACGAGTTATGCGATAAAAAGGGATTTCTTGTGATTGATGAAGTTTTTGATGAATGGGAAGCTCCTAAGAAAAAATGGATTAAGGGATGGAATATTGGAGAGCCAGTTAAAGATGGTTATGCAGAATATTTCAAAGATTGGGCTAAGATTGACTTACGCGACCAAATATTACGAGATCGTAATCATCCCTGTATTATTATGTGGAGTATTGGAAATGAAGTCGATTATCCTAATGATCCATATAGTCATGAGATTCTAAATACAGAAAAGAATCCTCAAACTAGTGCTAAATTTGACAATCGATTACCATATGCTGGCCGATTAGGTGAAATTGCGAAAGATCTTGTGAGTGTTGTTAAAAAGTTCGATAACAATCGACCAGTTACAGCAGGATTGGCTTCCGCACTAATGAGCAACGAAATTGGGTACGCAGATGCTTTAGATGTTGTAGGGTATAATTATCAAGAATATCAATATAATGTGGATCATGCTAAATATCCAGAGCGAATTATTTATGGTAGCGAAAACGGTATGACCTTACAAGCTTGGCAAGCAGTCATAGAAAATAATTATGTAATGGGACAATTCCTGTGGACTGGGTTTGAATATTTAGGTGAAGCAGCTAAGTATCCCATGCGCAACTCAATAAGTGGTTTAATTGATCTAGCGGGACATAAAAAGCCAGAGTACTTCTTTCGTCAAAGTTTGTGGAGCGACAAGCCTATAGTATTCATTGGAGTTTCTGAACAAAGGAAGAATAAAAATTATATAAGGGCGCATCAAAATATCCATCCACATTGGAATTGGAGTAATAATCAACTGCTAAAGGTTACTGTATTCTCTAATTGTCAAGAAGTTGAACTATGCCTTAATAACACATCAATGGGTATTAAAAGATTAGCTGACGCACCCGAAAGAGAACTCAACTGGAACACAAATTTCAAGGCTGGTGAATTGAGAGCTATTGGTCGGAATAATGGTAAAGTGGTTGCGTCTTACAAGCTAGATACTGCGGGTGAACCCAATCAATTAATTGTCAGAAGTTATAAAGTGAAGCTTAGAGCAAATAATCAAGATATTGCTCATCTTGAAGTGATTATTGCTGATGAAAAAGGATTTTTAGTTTATTCAGCAAATAATAAAATAAGTTGTCAAATTAGTGGACCAGTTCGCTTGTTGGGAATGGAAGATGCAAATGTGAAAAATACTGAAAATTATAAAGATTTAGAACAGAATGCTTTTAAAGGGCGGTTATTAGCTTATATACAGTCTTTAAATCGGACTGGAAAAGGAACAATCGTATTCTCCTCATCAGGGATTAAAAGTTGTAAGATCGTAATAGATGTAGTTGAAATGAATGAGTCTAATATAGATTAATTAATTAAATTGTAGGCGATAAATATTCGGGCTAGATTTTGGAAAAGGTATTATAAAGAAGAAAGTAGTACTAAAAAGAATGCGTTGCCCTTAACGGAACAAGAAGATAAAGACCACAAAACAAGAACAATGTCTCTTTCAATAAAGGAAGGCTATTTTGGAGGTCTTTCCCAGACTTTAAGTGATCAATTTATAACACCCTATGCCCTCAGCCTACAAATGAATCCTACTCAAATGGGAATTCTACGGTCCCTTCTTGGTATTATCTCTCCTTTTGGTCAGATATTTGGTTCTAACCGAATGAAAAATAATTCGCGACGAAGTCTTGTCATAAAGGGAGTAATTCTTCAAGCACTTACGTGGCCCTTGATTATGGTTTTAGGGATTTTTGCTTTAAACAATTGGTTACTTACATTACTTCCAATATTTTTAATAGTATTTTACCTTCTCTATTCTTTTTTTGGGTCAACAGCAGGACCAAGTTGGTTTTCCTTAATGGGGGATATTATACCTGAAAATTACCGGGGTCGCTACTTTTCGAAACGAAATTTGTTAATTACTGCTACTTCTATAAGTATAACTGTAATAGCTTCAATTCTACTAGAGCAATTCAAAATTATGAAAAACACTTTCATCGGTTTTTTTATTATTTTCTTTGTGGCTTTTATAAGTAGAATAATTTCGGCAATTTATTTAGCGCGACATTATTACCCTCCTTTTACAATTGAAAAGCAGTCTTATTTGAGTCTTTTAAAATTCCTAAAAAGTATCCCTAAGAGTAACTTCGGAATATTTACCTTATACATAACATTTCTTCAATTTTCTGTTAACATTGCAGCAGTATTCATAGGTTATTATATGTTAGATGATTTAAACTTCAATTATATAGAATATGTATCTGTAAATTTGTCTATGCCACTCCTCAGCCTTCTTTTTTACCCTTTAATAGGCCTTATTTCAGATAAATATGGGAATGCGTTAGTATTGAGGATTGGCGGTTTTTTACTTCCAATAATTCCTTTCCTTTGGATATTTCTAAATACTCCTTTACAATTAATTTTTGGTCCACAATTAATTTCTGCGTTTGCGTGGACGGGAGTTAATTTAGCCGCCTCAAACTTTATTTATGATAACATTCCTACTCAACAAAGAGGGTTCTATGTTGCGTATTTTAATCTCTTTTTGGGAATTGGGGTACTTTTTGGAGGTCTCTTAGGAAGCTTTCTTTTACAAATAGTCCCAATTATCTTCTTTAGTATTTTCCAAACTCTATTCTTAATTTCTGGATTTTCTAGATTACTTTTCGATTTAATATTCTTATTTCGAATAAAAGAAGTTAGAGTAAAAAAACCTAAGTAGGATTATAAAGTATCCAATCCTTTTATTTTAAGTGGTGGACGTGGGGCAGTTCTCCGGTATTTTACCGCCGGATAACCCAAAGTAAAAGCTCCAAGCACCATGCCCTTAATTCCTAAGATGTTTAAAATTTCCTTATTCATAGGGACAGATCCTTGAATCATTCCAATCCAGCAAGTCCCAAGACCAAGAGTTTCAGCTTCCAACATTCCATATGTTAAAGCGATTCCTGCATCATTCGCCCGTAATCCAATCATTACAGTACTTTTTTCAACAATCCTATAATATAGTACAATTACATGAGGTGCTTTATGAAAGATACTCCTTCCAATAGATTTTAAATGTTTTTGAGCTTGTTCTGGTGACTGGAAACCCATGTAAGCGTAGTTCACCTTAATAATTTCATCGTTCAATTTTTGGATTTTTTCGGGATCAGACATTATTACATAACGCCATGCTCTAGCATTTGAGGCACTAGGAGCGTATCTCATTGCTTCGAAAATCTTTTCTATCAGTTCCTTTGGAACTTTTTTGTTTTTGTAGCGTCTAATTGATCGTTTGGCACGAAGAAGTTTAAGTAATTTTTCATTTTCAACGATATTTTCGGGTGAATCGATACCAGAATATGTTTCAACATCATCGAGACCCTTAGTCAAAATGGCATCTTCAGGGCAAATTGCTATGCAATGGCCACAAATATTACACGTTTTTAATCCTTCGTTAAAAAAAACCTGATCATCATCATTAACGAAAAAATATCCCCGACCACACTCTTGAACACATAGTCTACAACCTGAACATTTATCTTTGTCTATTCCAATAACTGACATATTAGTTTTATCAAATTTGATTTTTTTTGGTATTTTTAAGAGAATTATGGATTCTTTATAAAAAATTGTTTAATAAAATAATAGGTTGTATTGTAGCTCAAAGCCTAAAACGAGTACACATCAAATATTGTATGGGTTGTTTATCTTTGCTGTATTCGTGATAAGCAAGTACAATTGTCTCATCTTCCAGTTGAGTCGCACTTGGATAACCAATATGCCAATATTGAGCCATTATTAACATATCTTGAACTGTTCGATCACCTTTCCCAGGCTTTGGAACAAGCACTCCACCTTCTCTAATTGTAAATTCGTTTTTAATATCCCAATTCAAACCATCATCTGAAATGCAACCACGAACGCCCCAGGGATCTTTTCTGTATCCATAAACTACTAAAACGCGTCCATCTTTTAATTGCAAGACTTCAGCAGGATATCCCCAGAGAGGACTTTTCTTTGGAAGACTCCAAGTAACTCCATCATCATCTGACCATGTAAACCACAAATTATCTTGCCGATTAGGTTTATGTTGAGTCCTCAGGAAACAAATTAATTTACCATTATTAAGCCTTGTCATTCCAGGTTCCATAAAATGAATAATACTAGCGGGATCAAATGCAACAGTAGACCAATACTCCCAATTATCACCTCCATCATCCGATCTTAGGAGAAAGCAACGGGATGTTTCATTACCCAATCCAACCTCACGATTTGTTGACATTGTCCCATCTAGAGGCATTAGTAATCCTCCATCAGGAAGTTCGATAATATGTCCTGCTCCAGATCCTCCACAAGCATACGCACTCAATGATGAGCTTGCGATTGGACTAGTGTTTACTTCAATAGGATCAGTCCAAGTCTCACCATAATCTTTAGATTTGAGGACAACATATCCAGTTTGCCTTTTTAGACGTTCTGGCATCCCTGGAGGTGGCATTCCTAATGATTGATCACCATCATAATTTATTCCTCTAGGTGCGATGAAATTACATACTCTCGTGTGCATTAAGATTGTCCCATCTGAAATTTGGGAAAAAGCACAATCCCAATTCCCTTTATTCTCAGTATAAGGCCATATTACTTTCTTTTCAGAAGCATTCCAATTTTTCCCTCCATCCTTTGATTTAATATAGCAGCATTGGCCACTATCAGCATGAACTGGATACCTTTCTTCATTAAATCCCAGGAATAGTTCTCCATTCTGAAGTAATACAATACTGACTTGATTACACGCGTGTGCTAATTCAGAATCCTTGTAAACCATTACATGTTCAACATGTTTAACACTAACCATAAGAAAAACTCTTCAATTAATTAAATTTATATGTTAAAATAACTTTTAGCTTATAAAATCTATATATTCTTCCTTTTCTTAGATTAATCTACTTTAACGTGAGAATTTAATTCTTCAATTAACGCATCAATATTGTTTGAGTCATTAAATGATATAGAAATTGCCCCGTTAGGGCAGGCTTCCACACACCTTCCACAACCAAGACATCGATCCGTAATATATGCAATACCATCTATCATTTCATTTCCATTCCAAACGCAAGCTTCAATGCAATCTCCACATCCAACACATGCGTCTTCATCAATCACTACACTAAGTCCTTCTATTTTTTTTATAAATCTAAGTTCGCTTGTAGCATGCTTCATAATTGGAATATCAACGCAGCAACAAGGACAACAAAAACATGCTGACATGAATTTTCCTGTATCTTCAATACCTGCTCCTACAGCCTCATCCATGGCTCTTCCAATTAGTGGGATCAAACCATCATCTATAGCTCTTTTCACAGGTTCCAAGGCTTCTTCCTTTGTTGCAACATGCTTTCTCTCTTCATCAATCGGCAGATTTAGTGTATCATCACCCATGTTTAAGCAACCTATCGAATGATCGTGATTTTGACAGTTCTTACTGACTCTACAACCACATTTATTCAAAATGACAATGTTGCTTGCTTTTTCAATGAAGTGTTTAAAAACAGCATAGGGTATAACTTGGTTTTCATACGTCCCAAGAGACTGATTTATTGGGATGAAAAATCCAATATCGTCATCAGACATTCGTGTTGCCACCAATTTTCGAAGGATGGGCAATTTTGATAGCATGTAGGGATGAAAGTCCTTCTCTTTATTAAATCGAACCGTTATAAATGGCTTATTACTTCTTACGTTCTTTTTTCCGGTTTCTGTTTCGATTACCTTCCATGATTCCGTGTAGTGTATTTTGAAATTACCACCATAAGCCGGTCCGTAATCAAATTCAAAAACCTCCCCTTTTAGGAATCGAAGTGCTAACTCTTTATCCCTAATTATCAATGTAATGTCAGGATTCTCTAAAATATCTCCAAACTTGTAAGATATTGAATCCTTCTTAAAGATTTGAGATCCTCGAATTTTAAAAGGTAATTTCCATTGAACTTGTAACTCCCCAACAGTTTCCATATCTTTCTCATAAATTTTGTCATTCGGTGCTGCTTTCTCTTGATCCTTCAACATTTCTAAAAAGTCTGATTCGATTTTTGGTTTATCTACCATAGTATCACTTAATATCGTGTTAAAATTTAGTTACTATCTAAAGTCTAATTTATTATTTAAAGCTATTTCCATTGGGCATTTATTAACGGATTTTAATCAAATCTATATTCATGAACTTAAGTTTATATACTAGTAAAACCAAATATCTAAATAAAAAAAAAATTTGGTTCAAATGAGTGAAACAATTAACTTTACTGAATCTCTTGAAACAAGACATTCAAGATGGACCTTTCTTTCAAATGCCTTCGGTTTACTTTGCTCTACTTTAATAGGTGCTGTTCAAGGGTTTACCATTTTCTATTATGAAGCTGTTGTTGGATTAGATGCAATATTAGTTGCTATTGCCATGACAATCTTTCTGATCTATAACGGAGCTAATGACCCTATCTTTGGTTTTTTAATCGATAGGAATTTCAGATTTACGAAAAGATGGGGAAGAAGATTTCCATGGATCGTCGTAGGCATCATCCCTTGGGTCATTTCTGTCTATCTTCTCTTTTCAGTTCCAAGTACCATCGATGGTTCTACAAATCCTGGGGCTGCCTTTGGATGGTTATTATTAACATTGGTTTTACTTGACACCTTTGGCACACTTGTGAATATTAATTACAAAGCAGTTCAAATGGAAAAATTTCGGTCGGAGTACGAGCGTCGAAGATTCACAAAATATTATGCACCTCTCGACATTTTAGCTATTGTCCTTGGAATGTTATTACCTCCTCTTTTTACTGATATGATTCCTGGCGATCCAAGAGCCAGCTATAGCATGATGGGAGCGATAATCGCCGTAATAGCTCTTTTTTTCGGTATTTTATCTCTTCCTGGAAACCGTGAGGACAAAATAATGATTGATAAGTATTATTCACCCGATTCTGTGAAACGAATGAATTTTTTTAGAGTCTTTAAAGAAGCTATAAAATCGAGAACTTTTATGGTATGGTTTATATTTGGAATGTTTAATGGAATATATGTCTCCCTTGTTGTAACAAACATGATATATATAACAACTTTTGTCTTACAAGTTGGTGGAGATATGTTTCTTGTTATTTTAGGTTTAAATCTCATAGGTAGCTTGATATCTATTCCTTTGTGGGTAAGATTTATCCGAAAAATAAACAATAATAAGAAAGCTCTCGTGGTTGCGGGTTTCTTATCATGTGCTGCGTTATTTCCATTGACATTTTTTCAGGGCCTAATTGATATAATGATCATGGCACTCGTTCTCGGACTCGCCCAGGGAGGTGTAAACTCATACGTATACACTATAATCGGTCCGAGTGTGACCGAGGATGTTATTGTTAAGATGGGAAAAAATCAAAAAGCGATTCTCTTCGGAATTTCTGCATTACTTGGTCGTCTTGTTGCATCAATTGATGAATTTGTTATTGCATTCGTCCACGATACAACAGGGTTTATAGCAGGTAATGATACTTATGCGGATATGTTAGCAGCAGTCACATTAGCTGGCGGTGATATAAATTTAGTACTTATAGGTATACGCCTCCTCCAAGGAGTCATTCCAGGGTTATTTTTACTAGTGGGTGTTCTGATTATTTGGAAGTTTTTCCCCCTAACTCAAGAAAGGTTATTAAGTAATAAGGCTAAGATGCAAGAACTCGGATTTTAATGACTTAAATTATTTTTTTTTTAATTTAATTTTCAAGGATAAATTGAGCGTTTGCCACCTTCTCTGCGTGTAAAGTTATATTGTCTTTTAGTATTTATACTCAGATGACTGATGTCGAAGGAAAAGTGAATGAGTTGCTAGCTAATCAATCAAGATACCCGCTCGTGCTCTCTTGAGGGATTCTGAGATTTATTGTATCCTTTATAATAATGTATATATATAACATTCATTAATATTTATGTATGGAACGAATTTATAGAAAAATTCAGAATAGATGGAAAGGAGGAGCGAACTAGCTATGGATGAGAAAGAAGCTAAAATCAGAGGGCTCTTTGTGAAGATGTTGGAAGATGCCGCGAAGTATGCAGAAGAATATGAGTTTTACGAAGAAGATATGAAAGGATTCCACGAAGTAGTGCAATGGAAGTTTGGTTCTATCAGGGGATATCAAATTTTCGACGAGACAGAGTATTCATTCAAGATCGATGAAGAGGCTGAAGTTCCGACTCTAGTACTAGGGTGCACTGATCTTGATCTGGCTTACCAGTTCCTTAATGACGAAATCAGTCATTGGCCAGCCTTTATGGGGACCAAATTCATGGTCGGTATGAAGGGTTCTGATGGAAAAATGAAGGAAAAGAAAATAGGAAAGCTAACTGGATTTGCCCCTGGAAATGCCCCTAGGCTTAGTTCCTCAAAAGAGAATGCTCCCGTCAAGCAAAGAAGTTTGTCTGCTCGCTTGTTGAGAATTCCTATATTTCGACCGATCATGGAGCGGACCGCAGACCCCGAGAACTCGAATGACGTTCGCATTCCAATCAATGAGTCCTTAGGCACGTACGAGAACGAGTTAATATCGATCGCAGTTCTTGAATACTTCATAAACAAGGCAAGTCATGTCTACATCTTCCCGCAGTGCCCGTGTCGGGCGTTGGCCAATTGCAAGAATTATGATGCCTCCATCGGATGTATGGCACTGGGCAAGGGGGTCCTGAGGATGGAGACCTTTGGGAGGATCGGTACAAAAGAAGAGGCATTGGAACGATCAAGACGTGCTGTTGCGGCTGGCCTCCTGCCTTCTCTGGGTAGAGTCAAATCCGATACGATCGTTTATAGGGCTCTGCCTGAACAAGGCGATCTGATGCACATCTGCTTCTGTTGCCCCTGTTGCTGTGTCGAAGCCCACGGTAAGGATTCGCCAGAGTATCTGAGGGGGTGGCATCAAAAAATGGAGGGCGTATCCGTTACTGTCAATCCGAATCTTTGTAATGGATGCGAGAAATGCCTTGAGGTCTGTATCTACGGTGGAATGGAGGTCATCGACCATTTAGCCGTGATTGATCGGGAGGGCAAGGATCGCTGCAAAGGTTGTGGAAGGTGCGAAAGGATATGCCCGACTGGAGCGATAAACATTACCATCGAGGAGGATGGTGTGGATAGGATGATTGCTCGCATAGAATCATATGTAGACGTCAGCTAGGGGGATGCTAGGTCTTACCATTATCATCTGAATATATTACAGGTATAACAGAAGGTGCTTCATTTTTTTTGGATCACTATAGCTCTACAAAAACTACTGTCTAATCCTTGAACTTTATATGGTAATGCCATGACATAGAAACGCTCATGAGTAATTTTATCCAGATTATCTACAAATTCAACAAAGTTAACGTCAAAACTCATTAAAATATCGTGAAATTGTCTGGTTTCTTCAATGTCCTCTCCAAAACGAATATAGTCTAGTACTATAAGCTTAGGTTTATATTTTGCAAGCCAATCTGCAGCACTAGGAGAAAGTTTTGGTAATCTATCCTCTCCTTCCATATATAATTGCAGTTTTGTTAGCTTAACTCCTGTATCATTCCTAATTACTACTATATCTCCTTCTTGAATAACATTTCCAATAGATTTTTCGCAGTATTCCCCATCTACTGTCATTTCTTTTACCGATAAAAGTACTCCTGGACCATGAAACTGGTCCAAGGGATAATCTGTTATGGTTTTGCCATTTTCATAGAAATGTGCTCCCACTTCAACATGACAACCTACGTGAGAATGAGTTTTAAGAATGTCATAGCGGAATGTTTTATCTTGTAATAGTGCTTTTTGAATTGCGAAAGGTCGATCCGCATCTTCACCAGGAATAACAGTATGGGAAATATCAATTACTTCATAATTATCTAAATTAAACATACAACATCAAATGATTATTACTTCTAAATTTTTTCTATAGAATTAGGTTAGGAAACATCTACACTCGCTTCAATCCTTCGGATTAACTCTTCGATTCTCTTCGGATCATCTAAGCTTATTGTTATAGCCCCATTTGGACAGACTCGTTCACATCGTCCGCAACCTAAACATTTATCTTGATGAACTTTAGCTATTCCATCTTCCATCTCCATTCCATCGAAGACACAGACTTTCAAGCATTCCTCACATCCTACGCAAAGTTCTTCATCAACCTTTACCGAGATTCCTTCAACCTTCTTGATAAGATTCGAAAGTTCTGTGGTTCCATAACGCCATTTTCCATTGATACAGCAACAGGGACAGCAAAAACATAACGTCATAAAATGGCCTCTATCAGGTACACCCATTGATTCTGATTCTAGTTTTAGCCGCCCAATAACTGTAATCAGACCGTCATCATAAGCTTTTTTTACTCTATCCATTGCTTCTTCCCTAGTTCCAAAATGAGCCCGTTCTGGAGTGATCTTTGGAAAAACTTCCTTTACATTTAAGGTATCTGAACCTAAATACATACAACCGATTGAATGATCATGATCTTGACACTGGTTATAAATCCTACAACCACAATAATGGAACATAAGAAAATTTTCTGCTTTATTGATAAAATGTTCAAGTATCTTTAGAGGTAGGACTTTATCCTCATATGTTCCTAGCGATTCATTAATTGGAAGATAAGATCCATCGGTAATTTTAGGATTATACCATTTTTCCACTATGTCTCTAAAGATTGGAAGTCGAGTTATGGTAAAGGGGTGGTAAAATACTCCTTTGGTATAGCGCATAGTTAAAAGCAATTTAAGATTCTTAGTTTTCAGATTCTCCTCACCCACCCTAATTGGCTCCCACTTTTCTATAAAATAGAATTTTGCCTTCCGTTTATAAAATAGGTAATTGAAATTATCGATCTCACCATTTAGAAGTTTTAAAGCAGTATTTATGTCTTTAATTTCTAAAGTTATATCCGGATTGTCAAGTACTTCCCCAAATTTATAGAAATATCCTCCATTATTAAATTCCTGAAATCCTTTAACTCCACAAATGTCCCACTGAATATTCAGGACGAAGTCCTTTAAATCCTCTTGTAGAATTGCATCTTTTTCCAAAGAATCCTCAAGATTCTCTAACATTTCTTTATATTTTTCTTCTATTAGGATAATTTCTTTCAATATTTTCCTCTTTTTTATTTTAGATTTTGGTTAACTTACATCTACAAATTCTTCCATCTTTTTTATATATTCATCGAGACGTTTAGGATCATCAAGTTTGATATTAATTGCACCATTCGGGCATACTGGTTCACACCTACCGCATCCCAAGCACCTTTCTTGATCAATTACCGCCTTTCCATCAATTATATTTCTTCCGACGAATATGCATACTTCAAGACAAGTTCCACAGCCTACACACTTTTCGGAATCAACCTCAACGGTTAAACCTTCCATTCTTTTGAAACCTTGTATTTCTATTGTAGCATTTTGCCATACTTTTCCGTTTACACAACAACAGGGACAGCAAAAACACATTGACATTATATGGCCAGTATCTGTTGCCCACCCATTTGTTTCACCCGGAGATCGACCAAATACAGGAATTAAACCATTCTTAATTGCTTTTTTTACATGTCTCAATGCTTCTTTTTGAGTAATGTAGCGTCCCTTTTCAGGAGGTAATTTAATACTTTTAACATCATCACCAATATACATACATCCTAAGGTTTTATCATGGTCTTCACAATCGTGATAAACTCTACATCCACAGACGTTTTGGATATAGAAATGTTTTGCTTTTTTGATGAAATACTCAATTAATTTTTCAGGTAATAATTGATTTTCATACGTACCTAAAGACGTATTAATTGGGATGTAAGAACCATGTGTATTTTCAGGCTCTGTTCGCCTTACAGCAATTTCTCTAAAAATAGGAAGTTTAGTTAATATATAAGGATGATAAAATATACCTTTGGTATAAAAACCAGTTAAAAGAAGTCTTTCTTCAGCATATAACTTAAATTTACGTTTATAATAGATATAATGGTACCTTTCTAAATTTCCCTTCATAAAGTCTAATGTTAGTTCCCTATCTGCAAATTTAAGGGTAAGATCGACATCTTCTATTTCTTCTCCAAATCCATGGAAATAATTGCCATCTTCGAAAATTTGATAACCTTTAAGACCATTTAGAAACCATTGGAATTTCATATTGATGTCTTTCCAATCCTTTTTTAAAACATCATCTGTGTCTATTAGATTATCTATATCATCTAACATCTTCTTAAAATATTTCTCAAGCTCAGCTTCTTGGTCAGACATCTTCTATTACACTTTCTTTATACTTAGATTTATAATGTTGTGAATGAAATAAAAGGTCTTCTAAATGCCCATCGTACATTGTAATTCATGCAATCTTAGAGATTTAGCGGCACTGGTTATTTATAGAAAAAACTTTGAAATGATAGACTAACTTTTTATTAAATAGAGATTTTATTATAATATTAATTATTAATAAATCTGATTGATTAAGATTTATAATAATTTCCAAGGAATTTGAAAGATAATTCAATTTTACTAGTTTTGAATAAAATATAGAAGGGAACCCTATGACTGAAATAAATGATGAGGTATATAGAGAGTTACAGAAAGCTTTAGATAAATTACCTATAGGTTATCCAGAAACAGAATCAGGGGTCGAAATAAGAATCTTAAAAAAGATATTTACTCCTGAACAAGCGTTTGTCGGTTCAAAGTTAGGATTTGAACTTAAAGCTTTGCAAGAAATCCATAAAAGTATAGAAAAAGAATCCTTTACCCTTGAAAGAGTGGAAAAAATCCTCGATGAGATGCATAAATTAGGTTTGATTTTAAGTGTTACGAGGAATGTCGAAGGTAATGATATCAAATTTTATGCCGCTACTGCTTTCATGCTTGGATTTTATGAATTTCAAATGAATAAAATGAATGAAGAGTTTGTGCATGATGTAGATCAATTTTTTGAGGAAGCTTTTATGGATGAACTTAACAAAACCAAAATTCAACAATTAAGAACGATTCCTATAGAAACTGAAATTGGAGTTGAGAGGGATATTTCAAATTATGATAATTTTAGGTATTATCTCGAGAATTGTGGTGAACCTATTGTACTTAATGAATGTATTTGTCGCAAAAAAAATGATATTATCGGTAAGAGTTGCGAGAAAACAGATTTAAGGGAGTCCTGTTTTAGTTTCCGTTCGGCAGGTCAGGCATACTTAGATCGAGGAATGGGACGAGTTATTACTAAAGAGGAAGCACTTAAAATCATAGAGCAAGCTGAAAGAGAGGGATTAGTTCTTCAAGCAGGTAATTCTCAACGACCCATGTCTCTTTGTACTTGCTGTGGATGTTGCTGTAATCTTTTATATAATGAAAAGAGATTGGATGCTCCAGCCCAATTTTTAAATTCAAACTTTTTCGCTCAAGTTGATGAGGATCTTTGCAGTGGCTGTGGTGTTTGTGAGACTCGATGTCAAATGGACGCAATCGAAATTATCAATGACATTTCAAAAATTAACTTAGATAGGTGCATAGGATGCGGAGTGTGTGTCCCGACCTGTCCTGAAGAGGCTATGACTCTAATTGATAAAGAGGAAAAAGATCGAACGATTCCTGCTAGAAATACCGTAGAAACCTATTTTAATATCGCTAAAAAGAAGGCAGAAATTTCTAAAAATCAATAAGGGCTATAATCTCTTCCGGAGCTATTTTATTTTTAACTTACATCTACATATGTTTCGAGTTTGTCAATTAAAGCTTTAACTCTTGTAGAATCATCAAATTCAATCGAAATTGCCTTATTAGGGCAAGTCATTTCGCACCTTCCGCAACCTAAGCATCGTTTCTGGTTTACGTGTGCTTTATCGTCTATAATCTCCATTCCCTTAAAGACACATACTTCGAGGCATTCTCCACATCCAACACAAATATCAGGATCAACTTCAACTGTCAATCCCTCAATCCTTTTATAGATTCTTGGATTGGAAGGACCGTGGGTAATCGCCTTTCCATTAACACAACAGCATGAACAACAAAAACACATGGACATCAAGTGACCTGTGGGGTTTATAGTTCCTAGTAAAGGAATTAACCCTCCTTCAATTGCACGCCTAACTCGTTCCAAAGCTTCCTCCTTCGTTGTAAATCGTCCTGGAACTTTTTCCCTCATACCCCATTCCAAATCTTCTAGATCAATATTCTTCGTTTCACTTCCTATATGCATGCAACCTATCGAGACATCGTGGTGTTTACATTCGTTTTTTAATCTACATCCACATATATCTTCCACGACGATACCGTCAGCTTTGTCGATAAAGTGTTTAAATACCTTATAAGGTATGACTTGATTTTCATAGGTTCCAAGCGATTGATTGATAGGTACATAAGATCCATAAAACTTTTCTTTAATCTCATTAGATAGGTCCCCTCTAAGTTTTCGGAACATAGGTATTTTTCCCAAGAAAAAAGGGTGATAAGTTTTACCTTCATCAAATCGGGCAGTAAAAAAGGGTTCTTTTGGTCTTAATACTTTTTTTTTCTCTTTGTCGGTTATTATTGTCTCCTCTTTGGTGACATACTCAAATTCGATCATTCCCTTATATTCCTTGTCAAAGACATAAGTGTACAATATCCTTTCTCCACTTAGAAATTTACGAGCGGGTACGGGATCATTAAAAGTAATTGTCATATCTGGATTATCCAATACCTCACCAAATTTGTAAGAGTAGTTGTCTTTTTCGAAAATTTGGTAACCTCTAAGATCTAAGATTTCCCAATTGAGTTTCAATGAAAAATCTTTAATATCTTCGTTGTAGATTTCATCTTCTCTAGTTATTTTCTCTTGTTCTTTTAACATTTTTTCGAAGAGTGTTTCTAACTCTTTATTATTTTCAGACATTATTTTCAATTTTTTTTTTAATTCATGTTATCTATCTTTAGGAGATTATTATTGAGCTTTCAAAGAGTTATCTTCAACATCGACTATAGATTCAATCTTAGCAATAAATTTATCGATTAATTCCTGATCTTGTATATCAAATGAAATAGCCTTTTCAGGGCACACTTTCACGCATCTTCCACAACCTACACAGAGTTTCGGATCTACAGATGACTTTCCCTGTTTAAGGATTCTCAAGTTGAAGGGGCAAACTTCGACACACTTCCCACAGCCGGTACATTTTTCTTCATCAAGCGTAATCGTCATACCTTCCAGTGGACCTGGATTATCACCACCCATACCCGTACCTGCACCAGCACCAAGGCCATATTGGGCATATTTAACAGCAATACAACAACATTCACAGCAGAAACACCCGGATAGGAATTTGCCCGTGTCTTCTACTCCATGACCACCTTCTGCTTCCGCAACATTTCTCCCAAGTAATGGAACTAATCCTTCAGCCATTGCTTTAGTTAAATGTTCGAGAGCTTGTTCTTTTGTTGCTACATAGCCATGCCCCTCTGGAAGTACCATATTTTTGGTATCATCCCCCATAAAAATACAACCCAATTCGATCGAGTGATTTTTACATTCATAACGCTCACGACAAGGGCATGTACGGAGGACTATATTACTCGCTTTATTGATGAAGTATTCAAATACTTTGTAGGGGACTGCAACATTCTCAAAATCCCCGAGGGGAAGATTAACTGGGATATAATGCCCGTAATTTTCTCGCGTATCCTTTTCTTCGTCTTCGACCTGTGGGCCAACTTCAATTTTACCTAATTCACGGTAAAATGGGAACATTCCAATAGCCATTGCGGATGCATCCCTATCTTTAAAAATAACGCTTAAAACTGCTTTCTTATAATAGATACTAAGTTTCTTGTCTACAATTCTTGCCGCATAATTTCCAGGAATCTTGGAGAGAAATCTTTTAGCATGTAGTGTATTTGGAAAAGTTAAAGTTACATCTGCATCCTCAATGTGTTTCCCAAATTCGTACTTATACCCATCCTCAGCAAAATGCTGGTATGCAATGTTTCCATTAATTTCCCAATTAATCTTCATTGGCTGCCCTTTAAAGTTCTTTTGATAAAGTTCTTCAGGCATTTCTGCAGTTTCAACTAGCATGTCTTTCATTAGTAACGCAATTTCCCCCTCCTTGATGGGAGATATTGGATCTTCAGGTTCATCGCGTAATGGTAAGGTCTGTTGACTCGCACCCAGATCTTCGATGATTTCCTTGAAGA
Organism: Promethearchaeota archaeon; assembly: GCA_011364975.1. Classification (GTDB taxonomy): domain Archaea; phylum Asgardarchaeota; class Lokiarchaeia; order Sigyniarchaeales; family SOKP01; genus SOKP01. The sequence goes on from RDOE01000015.1 coordinate 39,041, forward strand.
AGGGTATTTTAACTATAAATAATTGAGCATTTCCCACTTCCGCTTTTGTATGTGCTATAAAAAGATCTTCTTTTCTACATATCTGAAGGACATTGTTTTTATCTCGTGCCAAGGCAGGTCGACTTTTTTCGCCCCGAAGTAATTCTCTGATATATTCTATATCTTTATATATAAATGTGAAATCAGGATCATCAAGAAATTCGTCATATTTATAACTATATTTAGATGGCTCATAGAGTTGATACCCTGTATGACCGCTAACATCAAAATTTACCTTATAAGTCCTCTGAAAACTGATTTTATATAGAGGATCTGAGACATCGACGGATTTTTCTAAAATTTTTTCTAAAAACAATTTACTCAATTGTTCATCAGGTAATTCGCTATCGATATCTGCGAATATATTTGTTGTTTTTTTTGCTTCTACCATTTTAATTTTCTTTACATTTAATTATCATAATATTGAATAATCAATTTATTCAATTCATAAATTGATAAACATAAATGATTAATTTATATTATATTTAATCAATCTTTAATATATTTATAATATATCATTACTAATTACTACAGAATTTAATTATAACGCTAATATTATATAATATTAGTAGTTTAAGTTCCCATAGAAAATTTATAATTTAAATCGAGGAAAGATAAGACATGGAATGGATTGACGATATAGAAGAGAAGTGTATTGAAACTAATGGTATAACACTACATACAATAATAATTGGAGAGGGTGAGCCGTTGGTTCTTCTTCATGGGTTTCCAGATTTTTGGTATGGATGGAAAAATCTCATTCCGTTAATAAAAGATAAATATCAACTTATCATCCCTGATATGCGAGGGTACAATTTATCTGACAAACCCGAAGGGGTTGAGAAGTATCGTATAGAATTACTTATTGAAGATATTATTGGATTGATTGAGCAACTTAATTTCGAGAGTGTGTATTTAGTAGGTCATGATTGGGGTGGAGTACTTTCATGGTTCATAACTGAGAAATATCCTAATCGGATTAGAAAGTTAGGAATTATTAATGGACCTCATCTTAAGATTTTCCAAGAGAGGTTAAAGTCTGATGAGGATCAGAAAAAGGCAAGCTACTACATGTTTAAATTTCAAGAACCTAATGGAGAGAATTTTCTAATTGAAAATGAATTTAAGCTTTTAAGGATGGGCATTCCTAAAGAAGATGAAGATAAATATATAAAAGCATGGTCTAATGGAACAATTACATGTGGAGTTAATTATTATAGAGCGAACCTTGATTACAGTGATTGGAGTGGAATAATTTTGGTACCTACATTAGTTATTCATGGCATGAAAGACAGAGCAATTTTACCAGGAGTATTAGATGGATTGGAAGATTATGTAAAAGATTTAAAAATTTTACGGTCTGAACATTTAGGTCATTCTGCTATGAAAGAGGATCCAAAGTTGGTTGCTAAAACATTCAAAGATTTCTTTAATTAAGCTTAATTCTACTAAATTCCAAAGAGATAATGACAAATGATTGAAAACGTATTAAAAACCTCTGGATATCGTTGGACTGTACTAGTTCTTTTTATGCTAGTAAATATTTCAACCCAGATTTTATGGATTTCGTATGCACCAGTAACATTAGATGCAGTTGCTTATTATAACGTGAGTGAGTTTGAAATTCTTTTCATGTCAACAATATATATGATAATATATATTCCGGTTTCATTTATAGCATCATGGTTTATAAACAAATATGGCTTTAGAGTAGGTGTAGGGCTTGGAGCTATAATTAACGGTGTTTTTGGATTTCTAAGGTATGTAGCTGGGCCAAATTATATTTTGGTATTAATATTTACAATTATGATTGCCATAAGTCAACCAATAATAATAAATAGTACAACTTTATTATCCGCTAGTTGGTTTCCAGAGTCAGAACGAACAACAGCTACAGGGCTTTCATTAAACTCTTTATCATTAGGTGTTGCTCTGGGTATGGTTTTAACACCGCTAATAGTCGTGAGTTTCGATATTTCTATGATGCTTTTTATTTATGGACTATATTCCTTGATTGTAGGAATTCTTTTCGTTATCTTTGCAAAAAGTAGCCCTGAATTTTTATCATCAGACAATAAAAATCGAATTAAGACAATTTCATTAAAGAAAGAGCTTGTTATGCTTATTTTAAACAAACTTTTTTGGATTATTATTATTCTATTTTTTATTAGCCTTGGACTGTTTAATTGGGTAACTACTTATATAGAGCTTATAGTTGCTCCACGGGGGTTATCTTCTATTGACGCGGGAATTCTTGGAGCAATATTATTAGTTGGGGGCATGATAGGTACGATAATACTCGCTCTTTTATCAGATAAGTTAAAAAAGCGAAGAATTTTTATCATTACTTCAGGTTTCATAGCTGCCATTAGCATAACAGTATTAATTTTTGCGAACAATACAGTTATCTTCAACATTTTTGGATTTTTACTAGGATTTGGTTTGTTATCCGCTGGACCTTTAGTTTTAGAATATGCGGTTGAAATAACAAATCCAGTTCCGGAAACAAGCTCAAATGGATTTTTGATGGTTGTTGGTCAAATAGGTGGAATTATATTTATATTTGGATTTGAGAGGTTTGTGACTCCAACTGGGGATTACCTTCCTACCCTGATTTTGCTATCAATTTTAGCGTTTATTTCACTTATATTATCATTTCTTCTTAAAGATGTAAAAAAAGAAAATTTAACGAGGAATTAAGAAAATGAAAGCTGCTGTTTTAGCGGGAGTGAAAAAATTAATTGTAAAAGATATACCTACTCCAATACCCGAGGAAAATATGGCACTTGTCAAGATAAAATCATGCGGTATCTGTATGACTGATTATAAAGCTTATTCTGGGGCGCGAAAAAATCTTGATTATCCGATGATCGTAGGTCATGAATTTTCAGGAGTAATTGAAACAGTCGGAGAAAGTATAAGGTTTTTTAGACCTGGAGATGAGATTATAGCATCCCCTGTTTCTAATTGTGGGATATGTACAAACTGTAGACAAGGGTTGACTCAATATTGTAAAAATGGAGCTGTTATTGGAGGTGATGGAATGGATCGAATTATCGATGGGGCATTTGCTGAATATGTTTTAGTTCCTGAGAATTCTCTTTACTATAAACCTGAAAATTTATCGTTTGATGCAGCAGCATTAACAGAACCGCTCGCTGGTTCATATAAAGGTCTGATTGAATATTCACAATTAAAAATTGCTGAAGATTTAGTTATAATTGGTGCTGGTAGTATGGGGCTTCTCGCATCGATGATCGCACAAAAAGCAGGCGCAGCTAGTGTTATAATGATTGATGTTGATGATTGGCGCTTAAATTTTTCAAAAAATTGCGGGGCAACGGATTTAATTAATTTAACTAAAAAGGATCCGATTCAGGCAGTATATAGCATTCTACCAAAAGGACCCGATATAGTATTTGAAGCGGCAGGACCATTATCAGCGGCTCAACTTGCATTTGATTTATGTCGAAGGGGAACAAGACTGAATGAGTTCGGCGTGACTACAGAAGGAACGATCAATGTATCTCCAGCAGAAATTCATTGGAAAGAAACTAGAGTTGATGCTTCATTCTCTGTTTATCCACGAGTTATGCAGCAATCCATAAGGCTTATGGAAAAAGGAATTGTGGATCCAAATAAAATAATTACTCATAGGTTTAATCTTGACGAAATTGAAGAAGCTATGAATACAATGAAAAAATCAGATCGTATAAAAATCATAATTAATCCTTAATTATGGCGAAATAAGGAAATCTGAATTGTTAGATAAACTTTATATGAAGTTCCACTTTTAAAATATTGTATTTAAGTAAAAAGGAAAAATAATCTTAAAATTCAAAATAATATAAGTGACATAAGATGGTTGATAAAACATTAGTGAACGAAGTAAAGGATATGGTAAATCTTGGAGCAAATAAAGCTGAACCTGGTGACCTATTAAAGTCCTTCGAGTTAATTAACCAACTTTCTCAAGAAGTAGACTTTTTAAAAGAGGATGTTGAAGAAAGTGATATGACTGCTCAAATTGGATATACGGATCTTGAAAAAATGTATTGGATTAAATTGAGTAATGGTAGAGTGGAATATGGAGAGGGGAAAATTAAAAAACCATCATTTTCAATATCTGGTACTAAAGAAGTAATTCTTGGATTATTTTTAGGAGAACTTGATGCTAACATTATTGCTCCCATTGGTAAACTTAAAGTCGGAGGAAATCCGAAAATCATAAGAGTTTTTCAAGAAATTTATGAAGACTCAATTGAGATCTTCAAAGAAAAGTATTTAAAATAGCATTTTAAAGTAAAAATAATTAATTTATTTTTTTTTGAGTCTTTTATTAATAAAAAGATCAAGGTAATTGAGAAGTTGTTGGATAGTAGAAGTCCGGAATTTACTCGAAGAGACGCTAAGTTTCCAAAAATTCGTTGTATCTCCCAGAAGATTAACTTACCAAAAATTGATGATTTAAAAAAATCAATCTTAGATAATATTCGTGAATTTGGTTTAGGTAACTATATTAAAGAAGGAGAAAAGGTTGCAATTACAGCAAGTTCGCGTGGTATTAAAAATCAGGATATAATATTGAAAACAATTATATCCTTTTTAAATCAATTGGGAGGAAAGCCATTTATTATCCCAGCAATGGGCAGCCATGGGGGCGGTACGGCGGAAGGCCAACTTAAAATCCTAAAGGATTACGGGATTACCCCAGAAAGAATGAATTGTCCGATTATTTCAAGCATGGACGTCATAAAGATTGGAGAGAGTGATATAGGTTGCCCGATCTACATAGATAAACATGTGGCTTCAGCAGATAAGGTTATAATTGTTAATAAAATCAAAAGTCATTCTAAATTTGTAGGGGATGTTGAGAGTGGCTTGAGTAAAATGTGTCTTCTTGGTTTAGGAAAACAAGAGGGTGCTAAAGAATATCATCGATATATTGACCGTCATTCTTGGCCTGAAGTTGTAAAATCAACGAGAAGGGTTATTTTAGATAAAGTTCCCATTGTTTGTGGTGTCGCAATTATAGAAAATATGAAAAATGAAACCGCAGAAATACATATCTTAAATCCAAATGAATTTGAAAATAAGGAACCAGAATTATTAAAAAGATATAAAGATTTGACGGAACGTCTTCCATTTAACGAGATTGATTTATTAATTGTGGATGAGATGGGTAAGAATATTTTTGGAACAGGCATGGATACCAATATTACGGGAAAAAAGCCAGAATCTAAAATACATGCACAATGGTTATTTGTGAGGGATTTAACTAAAGAAACTCAAGGAAATGCTCAAGGTATTGGGTTAGCTGATTTCACAACGAAAAAGCTTGTAGATAAAATTGATTTTTCTAAAACATATACTAATGCATTGACAGCTTATAGAACAGATTCCCCCAAAATTCCAATTTTCCTTCATAATGATCGTGATGTTTTGAATACAGTGCTAAATCTTGCTGGTGTGAAAAATCCCTCTGAATTTCGCCTTCTATGGATAAAAAACACATTAGAATTACACAAGATGATTATATCAGAATCTTTGTTCAATATAGTTGATTCCACAGAAGATTTAAGTTATATTGGAGATGTGGAATCTATAACATTTGATTCAGAAGGATTTTTAATTAATTCAAAGAAATTTTGGTATGCCGATAATGATTAAAGATTAAAACATAATTAACTCACCTAATAGGGAAACTGAAAGGAAACTTACAATTCCTATTGATAGAGCAGCAAATAATCCTACTAGAAAAGGCTTTATTCCTAACCCTCTGAATTTGCTAAAATCAGTTGATAACCCCACTCCACCTAATGCTATTACAAATAAAAAGCTTGCAAATTCTTTAAAGATATCTATTAAATCTCCCCATGCTTGTTCCGATATAATCCCAAACGCAAAATTAATCGTATTTACTCCAAAATCCCCAATTGATCTGAAGACTGATACTAATAAAAATCCTAGTACAAAAACCGGTATAAGATTTTTAATATTTACTTTTGACTTTATCTGAGATTCGCTTAAACTAGCTTCACTCGAAGTTTTTATTTCTTTTTTAACATGCAAGAAAGCCATGAGTGGGATAACTATGATCATAAATGTATTTCTTACTAATTTTGTTATTGTGGCTACATCAAGTCCCAATGTTAAATTCCATAGATCTGCGAAAACTAATGCGGCCCCAGTTACTTGGGAGGTATCATGTATAGAAGTACCGAGCCAGAGACCTGCCTTTATAGGATTACCCCCAAAAATAAAAAAGGCAATAATAGGATAACCAATTGTTGCGATCAAGCCAAAAATTGTTATAACAGCTACCGCATATGCCGTCTCTTCTTCTTTAGCATTAATTACTGGACTTGTGGCCACTATTGCGGATACTCCACAAATTGAGGTTCCTACTGCGATTAATGTACCAAGCCGCTTAGGCTGACTAAGCTTTCTATTAAGATAGGTAGTAATAAGTAGAGCACTTATAATACATATTAAAACAATGGGGATTCCAATTAATCCTAATTCAAACACGCTAAAAATACTCAACCGAATTCCCAACAATATAATTCCTAACCGAAGAATTTTTTTAACAGAAAACTTAAATCCGACATCTAAGAAAGCAGGTAATTTTAATACGTTATTAATGATTAAACCAAGGATTAAGCATATCATTACTTCTGAAATTGGAGATTTTTCAAAACCCATCAATGTTATACCTATAAAATTACTAAGCCAGACACTTAGTATTGCTAAAAGTATTATGAAAACTAGACCTGGTAAAATAGTGTGAATCTTAAAAAATGGAACTCCAAAAACACTTCTTTCAATATAGGTCATTTGCTTTGCCTTATTAATATTAATTTTTTTCTTTTCGTTTTGATCCTGATAATTCATATAATTTATACCTCAAAAAATGAAAAAGATGAAATTATTTACCAATCATTTGGTGTTGTTAATCCAGATCCTGTTATAAATAGCACAACTTCTTCATCAGAATCTAGGAAATCTTGTTGGTATAATTTTTCTGTAGCTGCGATAGTTGCTGCAGCTTCGGGACAGACCATTATGCCCTCCATTTTGGCAAAGGAATACATTGCTTCCTTTATTTCTGAATCATCAACAGCAATCGCAGTTCCATGAGATTCTCTAATCGCATTTAATATCAAATAATCTCCTATTGCTCCTGGAACTCGTATTCCGCTTGCAAATGAATGTGCGTTTTCCCAGGGTTTAGCGAACTCATCTCCATTCTTAAATGCTCTAACTATGGGCTGACAACCGGAAGGTTGGACAGAAACCATTTTTGGGCGTTCACTTCCAATTAATCCTAGAACTTCCATTTCTTCAAAGGCTTTCCACATACCTACTATTCCAGTTCCTCCCCCTGTAGGATATATAATAACATCAGGTAGTTTCCAATCAAATTGTTCTGCTAATTCTAATCCCATGGTTTTTTTTCCTTCTACTCGATATGGTTCTTTTAGGGTAGATACTGAAAACCATCCATTTTTATCACCTTCTTCCTTTGCTTCACGACCCGCATCGCTGATTAGGCCCTCTACTAAGGTTAAATCTCCACCCATATACGAAATCTCTTTTTGAATAAGATTAGGAGTGTCTTTTGGTACAAATATATGCGCTTTTGCACCCGCATGAGCCGCGTATGCGGATAAAGCTGCACCTGCATTTCCAGCACTCGGCATCACAAATTCATTGATTCCAAATTCCAATGCTTTTGAAACTGCAGCGCATAAACCTCGACTCTTGAATGTTCCTGTAGGATTTTGGCCCTCATCTTTAATATATAGCGATTTTAGGTTAATTTTTTTTCCAAAATTGTTAAGTTTTACTATGGGAGTCCAACCCTCACCGAGACTGATTCTATATTTAGGATTATTAACTGGCATAATTTCATGCAGGCGCCATATATTATACACCCTTCGAAATCTAATCTCTTGTTTGGAGAGGTGTTCTTTTGCTTCTTCTAAGTTATACTGAGGGTATAATACTTTCCCACAAGAGTCACAGACATCATGAATTTGATTTTTATCAAATTCTTTTCCACAGTATGTACACACAATGGATTCGAAAAAGGACTTATTATCTTTCAACTATTAAACCTTTTAGTAAATACTTTCTAATTGAGTTTTTAAATATTGTATCTCTTAAAAGCCCTATGTTGAGTGACTTTATCAAAAAAAAAAGCATAAGACCCGTTCAAAAAATAAAAAACATAAGTAATATTTTATTTATCAAATTAAATAATTGATTGATACCAAGATAAATCAAAGGAAGCTCTATTTTTATGAAAAGATATGATTTAGACACATTAATCACGAATTTTAAAAATAAAGATAAGATCGCGTTAGCACGACTAATAACACTTATTGAAAATGAACCAGAAAGAGCACATGAAGTTTTCAAGCATTTTGAGAACACTAAAAATGAATCTTATATTCTTGGAATTACAGGTTCTCCTGGTGTCGGGAAAAGCACGCTAACTGGTGCAATTACACAGAAATTACTTGATCAAGGAAAATCTGTGGGAATTATTTGTGTTGATCCTACCTCTCCCTTTAGTGGTGGTGCATTTTTAGGGGATAGAGTGAGGATGACTAATATATCCTTACATCCTAAAATATTTATGCGGAGCTTAGCCTCAAGAGGTTATAAAGGGGGAATATCTCGAGCGGTATTTGATATTAGTTTACTCTATGAAGCTTATGGTATGGATGTTATTATCATTGAAACCGTAGGTGTTGGGCAAGCTGAATTTGATATTTATAATCTTGCCTACACTGTTGTTGTTGTATTAGTACCCGGATATGGTGATGCGATTCAAATGCAAAAAGCCGGAATAATTGAAATTGGAGATGTATATGATGTTAACAAAAAGGACCTTGGTGGAGAAGATATAGCTGTGCAGATCGAAATGATGCTTGATGATGCTATATTTCAAACTGGTTGGCGCCCACCTGTCTCAATGACTGATGCTATTAATGGTGAGGGGATTGAAGAATTGATTCAGAATATTTGGGATCATAAAGAACATCTGGAATTGTCAGAAGAATTAACTCAAAAGAAAATCAACCGATTTAGATATAAAATTAAAGAATTGGTCTCTTCAAAAATCGAACGTTTAGTAACCGAGAGCTTTATGAACGACCAAGAAATCTCGGAAATTGTCGAGCATGCGATTCGTGATGGTAAGTTTAAAATCTATGAAACAATTCATAATAAATTTGAAGAAATTTACTTTGAGATAAAAAAGAAGGAGTAACTTTTAAACTATAGATTTAAATTAAGTTGAACTAAAAAAGTGGTAATAAATTATGCCTATACTAGAAATTGATTATGATAAATGTAATCTTTGTAAAAACTGTATAAATGAGTGTCCATCATATTTTAGCATTGAAAAAGATCAAGAACAAATAGTATTTAACGATCCGAGTAATCTATGTAATCTATGTGGTCGATGTATCTGTAGATGCCCAACTGATGCCATCCTTCATAAAAATATGGGGGAGGTGTTAACTTTTGAGGGAGTTAAAGATCCAAGCACTTTAATTTCATACAATGCGCTGAATAGTTTCATGATGGCGAAAAGATCGATTAGAAGATACAAAAAGAAAAAAATTCCACGAGAGGTAATAGAAAAAGTTTTAACTTCTATGAAATATGCCCCTACAGGTGCTAATATACGGACTTTACGATGCACTATAATTTCAGATAATAACATAATCAAAGAATTATCTAATTCGATTATGGATGAGATTATTTCTTCAAGCAATCCTAAATATAGTGAAAGGATGAGGAATGCTAAAGAACTAGGTTTTGATGCCATATTTTATCAAGCTCCCCATGTATTAATTATTCATTCTATGAATTCAAATGACGCTATGAATGCAACTATAGCTTTAACATATGGAATGCTAAGCGCTCAATCTTTAGGATTAGGAACATGCTGGATTGGATTAGCCCATGGAGTTTTAGCTTCCAATAAAGATATAAAAGAAAAGATTGCTGAAATTAAAGACTATGTTTGGGGTGTAGTTACTATAGGATATCCTGCGCAAATTTTTTACCGTGTTCCCCCTCGCCCTTCGATAAAAACCAAAGGATTAGATGAGTTAGATTAAATCCTTTAGAAGCCATAAATGATTGTGCAAGAATAAATATTTCTACCTTAAATTTTTTAAATTTGAATTAAAGGACGAAAAAAATTACATTTTTCATTTTATTGCTTATAATTGTTATAAAACTGTCCCTTAAAGCTTTATATGTTTCATTTGTAATATCTTCAATTATTACAAATGAAGAATGAAAAGATTTTCTGTTGATCAATAGAAATAATTAGTTTATTTGTCATATAAGTGTACCTCAATTATTTAAAAGTAAGATAACTAATCAAATAATGAAAAGAGACATGTACTTAGAGAAAAAGAAATTAGAAGGTAATTTATATTTAAAGGGTTTGTTATTTAATATTATTTTCCTAATTATATTAATCATAGGTATGCTAAACATTAATTATTTCAATGAGGGGGGTAATTCCAGATATAAAAATATAATAAGTAGCAATCAGGAAAATGATAACTTCCAAGTACATCTAAAAGAAGATGATATTGAAGATTCCATTCACAATTCTCAATATGGTCTTCTAGAGGGGGAAGACTCCCATACCCAAATCCAAAATTCAATATTATATCTTAAGTTTTTAAATATTGGACATCACCGCACTTTTTGGCTTTTGGATTTTAATAATTGGTCATATTATAAAATAAATGCAACTTTAATTTCAATAGGAGAGAAATGTTACATTTACATGGAAGATTATTGCATAAGAGAGTTAGGAGATCAATTGGTAGCTGAAAAAGGGGAAAGAATTTGTAATGAATTCGATTATAAAATATATCCCCGGGTTATTGACCTAGCTGGGAATCCTAACGGAACTTTAGGGGATATAGATGGGGATCCAAGAATTATAATTTTACTTTCACATAATCCAATTAGTTATTATGATCAGAGAAATGAACTACAATTAGATTATTCTAATCTGTGTGAGATGTTCCATATTTACTATAAAACATGGACACCCACAATTGCTCATGAGTTTCATCATCTAATTTGGTTTAATAATGAAATGGACGAACCACATTTTACTCTTGAAGCTTTAGCGGAATATTCAACATATCATGCTGGTTATTTAACTCAATATAACAATCTTAACCCACAGTCGAGTTTTTTTCTTGCTCATCCTGAGGATTCTCTTCTCTATTGGAATATGTTAAATTCTGTGGATTATGGAGGGGCATATTTATTTGCTTTTTACATTGCAGAACATTATGGTGTTTCTATACTTAAAAATCTAATAAAGGAGCCTACAGATGGAGCTAATGGGATACAAAATGTTTTAAAGTTCGCAGGTTATAATATTACATTTAATGAACTTTATATGAATTGGATTACAGCATTAACTTTAGATGAAATAGGATTTATGAGCAATCTCTATGGTTTTGTAAATCTAGATGCTCGAGTTACTAAATACACGAATGCTAAATTTCCACTAACAAACAATAAGATTAAACTATATTACTATGGTTTTGATATTCAGAAAATAATAACCCCTCAAAATAATTTTACCATTGAGATTCAAAAAGACCAAGATAAAACAATTGGTGTATCTATTGCTTTTCATGATGATATAGGGTGGCATATAATACAGAATCTAAATAACAAAGGGATCAAATTAATTACTGAAAATATTTTTGGTTTAGACATCGAAGAGCTTTATTTAATTACAAGTTATATTTTTGATCAGATTCCTCCGCTACCGACTGAAAATGGACTTGGGCCCTACACTTATATTGAAATCTCCACATCTAATTTAAAAGAAGATCCTGCTATTATTTTTTTAACTATCACTGGCAGTAGCGTTTTAGGTCTTATTATTTGCATTATTTTTATTATAAGATACCATCTACAAAAAAAAATTGAATAAGTTTTCTTTTCTACCTGTATTAATTAATCTTTTTTATGTTATTGTTCTAAAAGTATACCTTAAAGCTTTATAAGCATTATTTACTCATTTTTTATAAATTACTCCCCATAGGTGAAGATTTAAAATTGAGTATAAAGAACGATAATCTAAGAGATAAAATCTATACACACGTTACAACCCTTTTCTCATTTTTAATTCCAATATTTCAATATGTACCCTGTACAGCTATATGGTTTGGAATAATGAGTGTTCCATTATTAAGCTATTTACTCCTATACTTTCAATATCCCTCGATATTAATATCTGATATCCGCTTTTTAATTAGAACTCCAGGATTTTTTATAATCATCTTAGGACTTGTTATATATCTTTATTCTTTGATATATCAACTAACACATAGAAAAAAACTGCTTCAGAAAGGACCTTATAAAATTCTCAGGCATCCTCAATATCTCGCGTTTATTATTATGACATTAGGCATGACTTTGGTTGCTTTTCAAACCTCCCCTATATTAGAATTTAATTTATATAATTTGGATCCAAATATAATTTTACTATTATTATGGATAGGAGAAGTTGTAGCGTATATAATTTTAGCAAAAGTAGAGGAAATTGCATTAACTAAAAAATTCGGTATTGAGTTTATAGATTACAAGAAATCTGTCGGGTTCATGTTTCCAATTATAAAATCAAAACGTTAAGGCATTAAGATAACCAAATATTAGAGAAGTTGAAGCATAAAAGCTAAATATTTAATAAATTAGATTAAAATTAGCAATAATTTAAAAAATCGATATGAAATTTCGAAATCTAAATCGTTATTTATTAATAAAAGTAGTAATTAGTCTTTCTTCTTTAATTTTTATCTTAATTGTTTTTTATTTATTGATAATATCACTTGAGGAACCAACTTTTGGTCCAAGGGATAGTACATTAAGATTAATCTCTATTTTTCTTCTAATCCCCGTAGTTATACTATTTTCCACGCTTTTAATATTCACAATAAAGGAATACAAAACATATTTTTCCAAGAGAACCTACCTATTCGAAGGAAAATCGTATTTAACTATTGATGATGTTTTTGAAAATGAAAACCGGTTAGCAATCATAACTGAAATTCTCAATAAACCAGGTATTCACCAAAATGAAATTTTGAGAAAAGTAAATATACAGAAAGGACAATTGCAATGGCATCTGGATGTCTTATTGAAATACCATATAATAAAAAAGAAAAAGTATGGTCAATATGTTCTTTATTTTCCAATAACTACTTCAAGTACAGACATAGATGACTATAAACATTCCTTTTATAAGTCAAAAACAACTCTGGAAATATTCAAGATCATCGAAGAGAACGCTGGGATAACCTCCTCTGAAATATCTAAAAAACTAAGATTATCACGAAATACAATTAAATATCATGTGGATAAACTTATTGAAGAAAACCTTATTGATCTAAAAAGAAACGGACGTAAAATCGAATTGTATCCTATAAATGGTGAGGTCAAAGATTTCTAAGATTAAAGATAAAGTAAAATCAATATCATTTAATCTTTCTTCAATCGTTATCCCCATTCTGCAGTATGTCCCATGTGCATCAATTTGGCATGGTATCATGAGTATCCCCCTTATAAGCTATATAGTTTATTTTTTTCAAAACCCTGCTATTTTACAAAACGATTTAAATTTCTTTTATAGATTTCATGGAACTTATATTGCTTATTTTGGATTAGCATTATATGTTTTTTGTCTAATTTATCAAATTACCCATAGAAGAAGATTGATACAAACTGGTCCCTATAAAATTATCCGACATCCACAATATCTTGCTTTTATTATTCTTACTTTTGGATTAACCCTTGTTAGCTTTCAAACATATCCAATAACTATTTTCGATCCATTTGAGGTGAATGGCTATACAATAATTTTTTATATTTGGATTTTGGAGGTACTAGCCTACGTTACTTTAGCAAAGATTGAAGATATTTCCCTAAAAGCAAAATATGGAGAAATTTTCGTAGATTATGCTATGCGAGTCCCTTCTTTATTCCCTTTTTTTAGATTAAATAAAAATGTAGACAATAAAAATAAAGAAGCATTGGAAAAGAATATTTAATATAATTCCCATGCTCCGATGTTGATGAGCTAATATTCAAATTTGGTAAAATAACTATTAATTAATTAAATGAGAAATTTACACCTAATCAATAAGTAACTTAGGGAACTTATTCTGTTTTTGCAATTCTTTTTGAATGATATCATCTAATAATTCTTCTCTTTCTTTACCAGAAAGAACTTCTAATTTCCTAATATTTAAAGGATCGACCTTTCTTCTTAATAGATTTAGTTCTTCCTGTGTAGGAGCTTTGGTTTCTTTTAAATCCTTGGTAATTTCTAATTCAAACCCTGTAGATTCCTTTACTAATTCAATATCAATACCAGGGTGAATAGATGCTACTCGCATTCTCTTACTTGTCTCACTAAAATCTAAATAAGCTAAATTGGTTATTACGCATTGAGGACCGGCACCTCCGCATATAGAAGGCTTCCCTTCTGGAAATCCTACACCAGATATAAAGAATAACTTTTCTGTGGGGACGAAAGTTTTTGTGTTATGACGTGGTGTGTATAGAAATGAGCCTCTTGTATAAAACATACTAAAATCTAAAATACCCGCGGCTCCAGGTAAACGAATTTTTGGCTTGTTCCAGTCTCCTATACAGATATTATTTGTATTTCCATAATGATCTACTTGAGCTGGGCGAAAAAATTCTATAGTGGTTAATTTCTCTGAAGGAAGTGATTCTAAAGTACATTCAACAGAATTTTGAAATCTATAAGCTCTAGCAGCATTCATCTCTAAATAAAGAAGAGAAACTTGGCGAGGTTCTGTTACAAATGTATTACCCATGATATAATGATAGATTGCATTAGGCGCATGAGTTAACTTTGCTAGAGTAAAAGCAGCCCAAACCATAGGTGTAGCAACTCCAACTATCATTACATCATCATCTCGGACTTCTCTTGCCATAAGAACAGTCATCAATTCATCTGTTGTATAATTATTTGAATATTCAGTCATTACATTTCCCTCCATTATTTTCGCTATTTATCCAATCTCTAATCGCGACTCTTACGGAACGACGCATTTCTTTAGTATAATCCGCAGCCATTTTTGCGAAATACACTTTCTGTCCTATATTTTCAGCTTTCTTTATGTCATAACTTCTTTTAAAATTTAAAAACATTTCCTGAAAATCTTGTTCATCTAATCTTTTATACTTATTTAAAAATTTAATAAATTTTTGAGGGAATCGAGGCTGTAACGGAATTTTCTCTTTAGTCCCTTTTGGATATCCAAAACAAATCATTGTGATTGGGAATACCCATTGAGGCAAGTTAAACATTTTACGATGAATCTCAATGTTTTCCATAATATCTCCAATATAACATGATCCAATACCTAAAGCTTCAGCTACTATTACAGCATTTTGGGCGGCAATTAAGGCATCACAACAAGCTAATAATAAATCTGCTTCCTTTGGGGTTTCAAAAACTTCACCGAGATCATTACATAATTCCTCAGTTTTGCATATTTTGAAATAATCCCACCATCTTTGCATATCAGCTAAGAAGATCAAAATAAGAGGAGCTTTTGCAATATGTGGTTGATTATCGCAAGTTATAGCTAGTTTATCTTTTAATTCTTGATCTGTAACTTGAAGTATCGTATATAACATCAAATTTCCAGCTGTAGGAGCCCTCATTGCTCCATGAATAATAGTATCAATTTCCTTTTGAGTGAGTTGCTTTTGATTATAAGATCGAACTGTTCTTCTATTAATAATTAATTCCAATGTTCCTTGACCTTGTTTTAGATTATCCATTTATTACAACCTTATAGAATTTTCATAATAAAATATTTAATATAGTCTGAATACCTCCAGCTTCTTCAAGATATTGAGTTGGGGTTTTTTTCATAATGAAGCGTTTTTTATACTCTTCAAAATCCATTTTAAGGTATTCTTGAATATGAAGAGAATCAAAAGTATAAAAAGGGTAGCAACTCGTTGGATGTGCTCCAAAAGGCAGTTTAACAACCGCATTTGTTGTTTGTAAGGGTAATTGTGCTTTACCAGGAAGATGCCTAATATCTTCTGTTTCAACTATTTTTTCAGTTATTATAATAGTCTTTTTAGCAGTTTTTGCCATATCATCATCCATCCAAACGGCACCAGCTATATTTCCGTTTCCAAATTCGTCAGCATAGGGAACATGTAAAATTGCTACATCTAAATCTATTTTAGGTAATGCAATTAACTGAGTATTAGATCCTAAAGGATCAGTGAACACTTTTACGTCTTTTCTAACTTTAGGTAAATCTGTACCAATAATTCCTTTTAATGGCATGAAAGGTACTTTCAAATAAGAAGCTCTTAATCCAAGTGCTATTGAAGCTTCGCTTTCTTCAGATATATCAATACTTCCAGACTCTACAGCATTTCGATAATTCGGAGCCATCCCGAAAATTTCCATACCCACAAAACAAGATTTTATTTTGGAAACACATTTAGCAGCTACAAGCATATCAATTTCAATACCACCCACGAAAGTGCAAAGCGATAAATCCCTCTTATTTTGCCTTATAATTTCTCTACATGCCCCTATAGGTTTCCTCCAAAAGGATAATCCTCCAATACCAACCAAGTCCCCATTTTGAATATTTGTTGATATCGCTTCTTCTAAAGACATTAATTTGCTTTGTCTAATTTACATTCTCCCCATTCAAATTTTAATAAAGATTGAATAATATTTAGAATCAATTATTGCTATATTAAAAATTCTAATAATCTTGAATTAAAAAAAAAATCTGATATTTCTTTATAATATATTGTTTCAAGGTATATACCTTCTTTTATTCAGTTGAAAAGAAGTATTTTCCTCCTCGTATAAATGAAATTTAAAAAGTAATCTCCTTACTAAGTAATGTAATAAGCTATTAGTAAAAATTTTATAATTAAATTGGCGTTATTTAAAAAAATCTTTCAAATATATTGCTCATAATAATTTTATTTTCTTTTCATAAGATTAACTCTTAATTTATATAAATGTTCTTAGTCATCCGATAATTTGTACCTTGAATTACTAACATTATCTTAAATTTTGATACATGAATCTATTCCATTTACATTTTTTCCTCTTATATCTTAAATTCTCCAGTTTTGACTTTAATCCTTCTTTAATTAAGATTATACCCAAACTCCTAATTTTGAAGATTTATAATTAAATTGAAAACGCTCTTTCGGATTTTAAGATATAATTATAAT
>RDOE01000154.1 GCA_011364975.1 Promethearchaeota archaeon
TGATCTTAATCGCTTACCTAAACAATTTGGTGGTGGAAGAATATTTTCTTCTCCAGTTATAGGAATTGCTGCAGGAGATGATTATATTTTTCAAAAGTTTAAAGAAGTGGTAGGAGTAGAGCATTATACACCTTTAGAAATGTGGAATGCAAATAATAAACCTTCTATATCTGAGGATAAACTTCGCACAGTTTCTATTGTTTTTCCATTTACAAATGAAATCCGCAAAGCTAGTTTACATCCTATTATTTTTCATAATTTCAAACTTCCTGCTGAAATATATAGTGTGGCTAGAAATTATGCTAATTATTTTAAAAAGTATGTGATGGAACAATGTATTGAATTCTTTGAAAGATCAGGGTTTCAAGCGACAGCCGGGATGTTGAGTAAAGATTATACAGTGATAGCAAGGGATAGGTTCTATTCCAATTGGTCAGAACGTCATATCGCATTTGCTGCGGGATTAGGGTCTTTTAGTTTACATGAGGGTCTTATTACAGAGGTAGGATGTAATATTAGGCTTGCGTCAGTTATTACGGATGCCCCATTAATGATCAACCTCAGAAAGAGTGATGATCCTTACGCTAATTGTTTATACTATAGTAAAAGAACTTGTAAAGAATGTATCGAAAAATGCCCCGCAAACGCAATTTCAGAAAGTGGTCATGATAAGATGATATGTAATGATTATCGGTTTAAAGTAGCCAGAAGAATGATACCACGTTTAGGGAGTATTCTTAAACCTTTTTCACGTCGCATCAATTGGGAAGACAGAGAGGATACCTTCCCCGTCGGGTGTGGTTTTTGTCAATTTGGAGTTCCATGTATGGATAAAAATCCGGTCAAGGAAAGAAATTAAAAGAGTTTCAATATAAAAATTTAACATTTTTTTTATGAAAAAAAACCTGTTTTTTCCATCTCAATAAAATATTAAGGATTTATTACAGTAATATAAAAATATAAAGTTGCTACTTTTTAAAATTCATTAAATAGCAGGAATAAAAACATTTTTGTCAATTAATGAAAATAAGGTTGCAATTTCTTTCGATTCTAAGGTGTTTCCTTCTACTAAATCAGTTAAATAAAAATAATCTTTATTCTTCTTCTTCATGGTAGAGACTCCCTTACTAATTAACGCTTTTTCAATAGGAGATATTTTTGCTTTACCCGTTTTTAAAATTTTTAAGGGGTATAGGAAAGAGGTTCCTAAATTTTTTTTGAGTAGTTCCTCAATATCATTAAAAGGTTGAAGATTTCCCATAAAATTCTTTAAATAGATTCCAAATTTCTCTTCAATATCATGAGATAAATCGTCTATTAGTTTATAAAACTGAGGGGATGGTAATTCTTTCATGATAAAAATTAACCTAAAACTTTTGTAATCAGACATTAGAATTTTATTGTTATGATATTCTAATTTGATTGTTTGAGAATGATCAGATGCACCTGATAAATCAATTCCAAAAGTACGAATAGCCTCTAAAAATCCTGAAATCAAGGTTGTATTAAATTGTTTTTCTGTAAAAGCTTGATCATAAACGTTTAATGAACTTTTTTTCTCAATAACGATAATATAGTTTAGATTGATAATGTCCATGAATCGATTTGTAACTTCTTGTTCTCTTATTATTTTTTTTTGTCTATATTTTTTAATTAAAATTATGGAAGAAACTGACCCGCTAGCTACCAAACCTATAACAATACTTATGGTTATTATAAGAGACCAATCAATTGCAAAAGGTAAATTTACCATAAATTCTTGTGTAATGGCACCTCCATCAGTATTATTATGCCAAAATACAATCGCTTTATAAGAACCATCTAATGCATTTGAAGGAATAGTATAGGTGAAAGAATTAACTCCTAGAGGCATAAGTTTCGAAATATTATAGATCATGTCATTTAATGGATCTTCAAGAATGAAAGTATAATTACCACTCAAAATCGGAGGTGCGATGAAGAATTTTAACTCTTGTCCTGGTAAAAATTCAACTCTATCTGCGATGAGTCCAATTTGAGTTTTTGGTGAAGCGGCGATAATTTCCCATTCTTCATCCTCGAGAATAGCTTCATTAGAAATATAAATATAATGATTTAATTGATTTACTTCAATTTGAGAAGTTATATCAATATTATTCCTTTTTATTAAAATATTATACCAATTGTTAGGAAAGTTAAATTTGACGGAATAATTGCTAAATTCTCTTGATATCGTAGGCAATATACTCCATTGAATATCAGAATTAGTTGAGATTAGAGATGTTCCGTAACTGGGCAATAAGGATTCCAAAACAAGATTATAGGTCGCATTAAATAATATACTTACGGTCTGATTGTGAGATATCGGTATCATGAGATTGGAATCATTTAATGCTAAATTAACATTTGGAACTTTAATATAGCCAGTGTTGGGAATTACTCCGTTAGATACATTATATAAACTTCCATTTATCTCAATATTCATTTGAATTGCTTCTGGTGAGAAAGATTTTTCTGTTCTTTGAACTAACTTATGTCTGAAAGGTTTACCTTGAGCCTCAATAGACCAACTAAGTCCGTCGAATTTGGATGTATAGGTGAAATTATGTATAGAATTGATCTCGTTCAAATACCAATTATATTTTGAATTATCACTGGGTAAATAACCTGTACCATTTAGTACTAAATAGTAATAACCTTTTGAAAGAGAGATTGGTTCAGTAAATTTTTGTAAATACCAATTAGGTACACTTGATATATTAATTGGAATTGAATTCCCGTAAATAGTACTATTAGGCCAATGATTCATTGCATCGTAACCATTAATTTGAACATAAACTGGGCTTTTTGGTACTAAATCTAAATATCCATAGATATATACTCCTAAAAGCAATAGATCTTGCGTTATATTAAGCTGAACGCCATATCCTTTTACGCTTTTATATATTGATTTAAAACTTGATCCTCCCTCTTCAATGGATACCACCTCTTCTCCTAATTTTATACTTGAAAAATTTAATTCAATCCCTTTAACATTCCATTTTGCCGAGGATAGACTAATATTAATCAGATTCACATCAAGATCTTCATGTTGAAAATTAGAATATTCTATAAGAGAAAAATTTTTAAACACACGCAAAGAATTTCCATTAGTTTGACCAGAAACAGGGTTGGAAATTAACGAGACTATATATATGCTACTGATGTTGAACAACGCTAGAAAAATAAGAACCTTGATTCTTTTATTCATAGTATATTTATCCTAATTTCGATGATTAATATTTATTAAACTTTTGAATAAAATTTGAACACAATGATATTATCTCCATTAGATTAAAAACATATTATAGAAAAGACTATTTATCCCTAGTATCCTTTTAACAATAGTAAAACTCCTTACTTTTAAATTTAGTGCTAATTATCTCCCCAGTTTTCATGAGAAAAATGGAAAATAAAAAAAAGAAAAGATAGTTTAATATTAATTGGAGATTTGAATGAATTATTCGTAATATATTTTAAATAACATATTTAAAAGGAAGAGATAAGTATTTCTTTAAAACCTGAATTGCTTGCTCCAGTTCAAAATTGGAAATCATTGTATAACCTAGATAATCTAGCAGATGCTATCTATTTTGGAATAAAGAATTTTAACATGCGATCACAAGCTAATAATTTCGATAATAGTGAACTTAAAGATGTAGTAGACTATTGTCATGATCAAACGCCTCCATTAAAAGCATATCTTACCACAAATATTTTAATCTATGATAATGAACTTCAAGATATTGAACATTTATTATCAGAAGCTAAAAAAGTACATATTGATGCAGTTATTGCTCATGATTTAGCAGTAATTAGGTTTGCAAGAAAAATTGGGGTTAATTTCCATGTTTCAACTCAAGCTAATGTATCTAATATTGAAACAGCAAAATTTTATGAAGATATTGGTGCTGAGAGGATCATATTAGCCCGTGAATTATCATTAAATCAAATTAAATTAATAAAACATCATTTATCAAAAAGTAAAATTGAATGTTTTGTTCATGGTTCAATGTGTACCTCAATTTCTGGAAGATGTTATTTTTCAGCTACAATATGCGATTCAGAAGAATTTTCTGCAAATAGGGGGAATTGTGTTCAACCTTGTAGAAGAGAATGGCGCGTGTTCGATGATGAAGATCACGAGTTTATATATGATGGGGAAATGTTTTTGAATGCGAAAGATCTTTGTATGATTGAATACATTCCAGAACTTATCAAAGCTAATATTGATGCTTTTAAAATAGAAGGAAGAATGAAGAGTCCATCATATATTAAAACAGTTACCCAATGTTATCGAGAAGCAATAGATGCCTATTTTGAGAATACTTATTCAAAAGATAAAGTTAACGTTTGGTTAGAGCAGTTATCTAAAGTTTATAATCGCGGATTCCATACAGGATTCTACTTTAAAAGACCAACAATAGAAGATATACAATTAGAACAGCGAGGAAACGTATCTCCTTACAAAAAAGCCTATCTGGGCAAAATAATCTCATTTGATAAAGCAAGTATGACTGCTAATGTCTTAATTGAAATAAAAGAATTTAGTTTAAAAATTGGAGATGAAATTATTATTGTTGGAGAAAAATCATATCATCATCAAAAACTAAAACATATGGTCTATAAAGGTGAAAAAATAAAGCATATCTTAAAAAAAAAGTATGAAAATCCATTTAAAATCAATATGAGAATTAAAAAAGAAGTTTATCCCGAAGATAAAATTTATATCATCTATAAATAATGATATAATGGTTTTTAATTAATATTAAAAATGATTTAAAGAATGGCTATATTTTATGGAGTTTGAAGGAAAAAGAATAGAATTAGTTGAAAATTTAAAAAAACGTGGAGTTCTAAGTAACCCTAAAGTAATCAATGCTATGTTAACAGTTCCACGACATAAATTTGTTCCTGAAGCTGCTCAATCTTCAGCCTACATAGATTCTCCTCTCTCTATTGGATCAGGTCAAACAATAAGTGCTCCACACATGAACGCCATGATGTGTGAATTATTAGATTTGCATGAAGGGGACAAAGTATTAGAAATTGGAACTGGATCAGGTTATCATGCAGCGTTATGCGCGGAGATTGTAGCTCCTAAAGATTCCATAACTCCCGGGCATGTATATACAATAGAACGGCATAAAGAATTAGCTAATAACGCGAAAAAAGCTTTAAATGAAACCAGTTATAGCACTCAAGTTACAGTAATACACGGTGATGGAACATTGGGCAACAAGGAAAATGCCCCTTTCGATAAAATATTGGTCACTGCCTCTTCACCAAAAAAAATACCCCCCCCGCTTATGGAGCAACTGAAAGATAATGGAATCTTATGTATTCCTGCGGGATCAAAGGAATGGGGTCAAGATCTATATGTAATAAAAAAAAAAGGAAAGCATTTTGAAACCAATAAAATCACAGGAGTAAGATTCGTTCCGCTAATCGGGAAATTTGGATTTGATTAATTTAGTTAGCTATTTAAGTTACCCTTTTTTTATAATTTCTTCTTTCCTTTTGTCATTTGCTTGTTTTTGGATATATCCTAAAAACTTATCATCTTTTTTCATATCCTCTTCCTTAATTTTAAGCCCAAGTGTTGGTTTAAACACTTTTAATAGAATTATGGGTATTATAATATAAGAAAAGAAATATAGAAAAAACAAAACATAAATAGCTAAGTCTATCTCAATAAAATCAGATCTACTTAGTGGGATCAATAATGAAAGCCCAAAATTGATTGTTTCGTTATGGGGTACTCCTTCTGACACAAGTTGGATATCAGCAACTCCGATGCATGAAAAATTAACATCTTTTTCAAGTGGTATATTAATAATGTTGGTTTTATTTTCAACAAAAGGATTAAATTCGTAATAATCGGGGAAATGCGATTCAGTATCCTCATAATAAGACATATTAAGAGTTATTATCCCATTATTTTCTACATCACCCGAAGCTATAGCTGAAAAGTACGTGTTTATAGTATATCTGCCA
>RDOE01000155.1 GCA_011364975.1 Promethearchaeota archaeon
CCCAATAAAAGAGAGAGCCATAAATTAACACCTTTCTAAATTATATGTAATTTTTCTTAATAATTTTAATTGTATTACTAATTTGTCATATTAATATATATAGGTTCGCTTTAAATTACTAATTTGATTAATTGAGAATGATTAGGTATTACCAAAATTTTGGCTTCAAATTAGTATCGAAGGATCATGGTCGGCTGGTGCCCTTCCTTTACCATATATTTGATATAAGGTTGCTCTTCTAGCAGTTTCATGAAAACTTCTATAAATATCCTTTTCATGATCAAAAATTGCACAAGTTTTATAGATTATGGGATTCCAAGCAGAAAGCTTATTATTTGAGTCAATCCATAATTTCTCATTTTTAAGAATAAGCTTAAAATCTTCTTCATCGATGGTTTGTTTTAAATCTTGTTTATTTAGCATTACAATAAGGGGTATTTCTCTAATGAGGCGATCATTTGCGATACTCTTTAATTCTAATAAAGATTCAATATTATCTTCCAGATACATAGTTTGAGAATCAGCAACAAATATAACCGCATCAGTAGTTCCTTCGAGCTTATCAAAAACCTTCCTTCTCAAAGGTACAAAAGCTTTTTGTCCAGCAATTGTATAAATTCGATAGTATATCTCTTTTTCTTTGATAGAATGAAATAATCCTCTATCAAAGTAAAGTGTAGCTCCGCTATCTTTTGCGATCATCTGTAAATCGCCGACGGGTATAATATCCTTTTTCTTCTCCTTTGTTAATTCATATAATGTCTTAAGAATCGTAGTTTTTCCTGAACCCCCCATTCCCCAATAGACAATCTTCAAAAAAACTTTCCCATCTTTTTGCAATACCATGATCTAAGCTCTTTGAATATAATCTGCTATAATATATCTTCAATTATTTTCGTTAAACTTGTATAAGATAATAACATTATAATAATTTTATATTTTTATGAAATAATTTTATCATTATTTAAATCATTGATACTTTATTTTTAAAAATAATAAAAAGAGATTTTAACTTTATCGACATTAATACAATAATTTTTTTATTATCATTAATGAAATTCTCTTAGAGTAAAGAATTTTGCTGACTAAAAAATAGAATAGCTATAATCATGGAAGATTATTCGGATTCTAATTGGAACTGGGACTTTTACAAAGAATTGATTGAGGATGTAGAAGAAAACAAAAATATTGTTCAGTGTATTTCATGTGGGAAATGCGTTGGAGATTGTCCCGCTGCTAAAATATCCAATTTTAATAGTAGAAAAATTATAATGAAAGTTCTTAAAGGCGATAAGAGTGTTTTGAAGGACTCTGACATCTGGTGGTGTTTTCTGTGTGAAAAATGTAAACGCGTTTGCCCACGTAATAACATAAATATCCCATTATTGATAATTAATCTCCGGAACGAATCTTTTAAGAAAGGTTATGGGCCCCGTTATAACGATTTAAGAAAATACGTTGAAATGGCAGAAAGATTTTTAACTCAAGGAATAGTACTTGAGGAATCATTAGGTGAATCATTACCAGAATCAAGAGTTAAAGAATTGAATGAAATTTGTGGTTTTGCAAGAATAAAATATGTATTTAAAGCAAGTAAAAATAAAACTAAACCCAATAAAAAAAATAAATAAAATTAATTAAGCAGTAAGAGAAATCATGGAAGCTAGTGATCTAGCCTTAAATCTAGATGAAGTTGCGTTAAAGTATCCTGAAAATCCCTTAGAATATTTCAAAGGAAAAAAATTATGCTTATTTAAAGCATGTCTTGAGAAATATTTTCCAGGAGTACGATGGGGAATCCAGGATCTTTTAGAAGAACTTGATTTAGATGTAATCACCTCTGAGAATCAAACGTGTTGTAGTGGAACTTTTTTTCAAAGGAATTTAATCACCCGTGCTCAATTTGCGGCAATAAATGAACGAAATTTAAATGAAATTAATCATATTGCAGATTTCTTATTATTTTCTTGTAATGGATGTTATAATTCATTGCTTCGTGGAAGAGAATTTTTAAAAAATGCAGATGTATACTATAAAACCAAAGAATTACTTACACAACTTAAAGGAAAAATTAAAGAAAGAAATTACCCAGGGAAATATGATATATTAGAAGAACCAAAAGTTAAATTAGTTCACGATCTTGATTTCCTATATTTGATTCGAAATGATGTACTTAACACTTTAAAGTTTGATTTAAAAAACTTAAAAGTAGCAGTTCATTACGGTTGCCATTATTTAAATCTTTCCAGAGATAAGAATTCAGTAGATGGATATCTTAGAAATAAAACGAAGCTAGAGGATCTTGTATCACTCTTTGGTGGCACTCCAGTAGATTATCAAGAATTTGAAAGTTGTTGTGGATGGGGCGCATCGCAGCTATTAATCCATCCCAAAGAGGCTCTCAAAATAACATATACCAAGTTAAAAAGCGCAACCAACGTAGGTGCTGACTTTATCCTAATGCCTTGTCCAACTTGCTTGTATACCTTGAGTAAACCAGAATATAGAGAAAAAATGAAGAAATATTTTGGTGAAAAGCTCGATATTCCAACCATACATTTAAATGAATTGATTGCAATCTTGCGTGGATGTGAGGAAGAGCGTTGCATAACCCTCAGAAGAAAAACTCCTCGATTAGATGAAATATTTGATATTATAACTAATCAATAGGAGATAAAGATTATATCTATTAATTACATCTCTTCTATTGCATATCTGGGGCAAGAGTCAAGACATAATAGGCAACCAATACACTTTTCATAATCAAATTCAAGTTGATATTGGTCATTAAAGTGTAAAGCGTCAGTTGGGCATAAAGAAATGCACCCGCCACAATCTACGCATAATTCATCATCAATAATGATTCTCCCCTTCTTGTTAACAATCACTTCATTCTGTTTAAGTGTTTCTGTAATTTCCTTAATTTTGTTTTCAGGCACATCCAGCAATATATTAACTCCGCTAGTTCCTGTGGAGAATTTGAGTATATTAAACGTTATATCATACCGTAATATCTCGTTAATGATTTTGGAATAATCATTAATATTTCTAATGACTCCGTAGGGTAATGTACAATTAATTATTGTAATTTTACATCAACTCCTCCGCGGTGATAATACCCAATACCTTTTTGTTGTCATCTATTACCGGTAACGCAGAAATATTATTTGTTTTCATTTTTCTTGCCGCTAATTCAAGCAATTCATTGTCTGAAGTTGTTATAACCTTTCTGGTGATTATTTGTTTTAATTCAGACTTACTCTCAGCTATTGCCCTGGTTACGTCAAAACTGGTTACTATACCTTGTAAAATATGTTCTCGATTTGTAATAATGATATGATTCATATTTTCATGAACTATTTTTTCTGCAACCATTCTTAAATCACAATCATCATAGCAAATTACTGCCTTCCTTTTAAGATCCTTAACAAACTTAAATTCTGACTTTTGTTTCATTGGTTTTTGAATAGTGTTCAGTGGAAGCTTCTCTGCTGGCGGATTTAATAAAAATAGACCCTCTTCAATCCATTTTTTGAGAGTATTTGCAATTTTATGTGCATAAAATGAAGAACTAAGAGAAGAACATTTGATAATCTTACTATCAATCGTTATAGATCCGCTTTTTAATTCATGATAACTTACTTGACGTAAAATTGGTCTTTGTCTTCGCGGAATCCCATAATCGATGACATCAGTTATTATATCTTCATCTTTTATCGCGGTTTTTGCAGCTAATCCTTCATTTAATATAGGAATTGGAATCCCCACTCCCACAAACATGCTAGTTCCGTATTTTTCGAAAGATGCTCCTTTAAGATATTCAGGGCTCATCTCCTTCAAATCTCCTTTTAAAAAGAGAGTACCAAACCGATTTTGAGGATTATGTTGTGTTCCCTCTCCCATAACGTACCCAATACCTCCCCCAAGAAATATCCTTGTACCTATCCCTATAGTTTCATAATCTGGGTCGTTACTTAAGGGACTTAAACAACCAGCTCCTGCATAATGAGCATTACCTAATTGAGGTAATAACTTACCCATATATGTATAAAGAGTTTTTTCCGAACTATTCACCGCGCAGACATATCTTTGATATGCATTTCGAGGATTACAAAGTATTGCCTGATTGAGATCCTCAATCGTAATTTCTGTATCAATTTCAGCTAATGGATAACAATCTGTTGTATATGAATTTCCTCTCAGTCTTATCGGTTTTTTAGCTACTAAATCCTCAATGACATGACCCCCACCATATTCGAATGGCTTAATATCTGCCATCTGTGTGCAGCCAATATAGCAATCTACAGCAGCATTTCCATGATAAGCTGGTACATCGTTTAACCAGAGATTTTCAAACTTAATTGGAGGATCTGAATGGCCAAAATTTAAAAATGCTCCGCTTGAGCACATTGGACCAAAAGTTCCTGTAGTTACAATATCAATTTCTTCTGCGGCAAATTTTACTCCATTTTTCTCAACAATTTTGATCATATCTTCAGCATTAACCACTACGGCATCTCCCGCTTTAATTTTCTTATTTATTTCAGCATAAGTTTTTGTCATTATCATCTCTAAATCTTCTTTTAATACGAATCAAAAGCAACAACTTCACATTGTTACCTCAATTATACGATTAATGTTACCATTATATGATCCTTAAAAATAATATTGGTTTATAATATGCATTTTATGCATGAAATATGAATCTAAAGGATAAATTAATTAATTTTTTAGATGAAAAAAACACGCTATATTTAGACAATCATGTAAATTCAGTACAAGTATTTTACAAAAATGTGTGTATTAAACAATAAGTTTACAAAGTTGTTAAAAGAATACTGAATTGTGACAAGGTTGTAAATTTCCAATGGATTTATAATATATAACTACTAGGCTTAAAAGAAATTAGACAAAGTTATATAATAAAACGGAAATATATTTAAGGCATCCCAATAAAATTATTACCTATCCAAGATGTCAACTTATAAATGGGGAACACTTGCCCATTTATTAAATGACATTTTAAAAATTTACAACAAATAAAAGGTTAATAAAAATGAGAAATAAAACAATTACTATTAGTATAATAGCTTTTTTAACCATAGGTACTTTCGGACTTCTATTTACCGGACTATTAGGTTCAAGCACTGCTAGTTACACACCAATTGATTTAGCTACCATGCAACCATATGCAATTGATGCAACTCCGGATATGTTAGGAGAGGATGAGATTGCAATACGTAAAGCTGCTGCTGAATTTGGCTCTGCAGTTGCAACGGGAGCTTCCCCTATTGGAGAACCTGCTGAAGTTGGAGATGAATTTACTTTTACTGTAAGTGATAACGGGTTAGGTGTTGATTATGATGAAGATTTTGTTGTTGTATTAGAAGGGGATTATGGATTAATACTTATTACTAAAGATGCTTATGACAGTTTTGATGGTACATATTATCATTTTGCGAATCCGATTGGGGATGATAGCGAACTTTGGCTAAGAAGCGAAGATTTAATTACTCCTGGCCAATTAACATACTTATTAAATGAATTTGATAATACTATGTGGCCAACCGTTACCACGGTTTATGGAGAACCTCTTCCACGAGGAGATGAAGGTCAAAAAGTATGGACTTTATTGTTTAATATTAGAGATGAAGCATATTATGATCCTGATGCTACATCTTATATTGCGGGATATTTTTCTGCTAGTGAAAGTGCTGAAAATAACAAAAATATAATGCATATTGATACCTATGATTGGGAAAATCGTGTTGGACCTGATGCAGCCAGACCTTATTTATATGAAGGTACATTTGCCCATGAATTTGAGCATCTTGTTCATTTTGATATCGATCCTGATGAACCCTCATGGGTTGATGAAGGATTAGCAGATCTATCTGGTTACTTGTGTGGTTATGGTCATAGTCAGAGTCATCTTGCTTACTACATGGTTTATCACCCATTCACAGCCTTAACTTTTTGGGGTGGTGGTTTAGAAGATTATGGTGC
>RDOE01000156.1 GCA_011364975.1 Promethearchaeota archaeon
GAGATATGTTGTAAGGAGCTAGCTCATTGTTCTTTTTTTGATGACTTCTCAATTAGATCATCTTTTATACTCATAAATACTGAAAAATTCCAAATGTTCTAGGGCAGATTAAAACGCATGATAAGTTCAGAATTTAATTTAAAAGTTTGCCCCACAATCTCATAAAATTCCATATCAGAAAGCGATTTATCCTCTTCTTTAGTCACAGTACAGAAATCCGAGAATTCCTCTTATTTATTAACATCCAATTTTGTATAAATTGAAACAATATCTCCATCTTCAATTATATGGTTTAACTTTTTAATTTTTTGACCAGGATGTCGTGCGGATTTTCCCCATACTAAAGCATAACGAAAATCATTCACAAATCTTTTATGAATCTTTTGACAGAGTATTTTCATCGTATCTCCTCTGTGAAGTATTATTGGTTCATTCATATCGGCTTGTTGTTTTGGGGGTTTTAGGTATACTCGAATCAAATTTAGTTCTTGATAAATTTTTTTACGTAGTTGATTGATATTTTCTTGATTTTTTGCTGAAATCATGACCCAGTGATCATGTCCAATCATTTCAGTAATTTTTTCAGATGAAAATGAATCCTTCATCAGATCGACTTTATTAATTACAATAAATTCTTTTGTATATACTCTATTTCCCATAATGAAATCAATTAATTGTTCGGGTGTGACATCGTTATCAGAAAAATAAATTCCGGCATTGATCACTCCGAATTCATTTGCTAAAGCCTTTACTTCATCTCTATTCATGATTTGATGTCCTTTATAGTTAAAATGTATTCCCCCTCGTGATTGTTCCTTTATAACAATATGAGCAGATTGAGTATTTAATCTTATACCGGCTTTGTACAATTCATTTCTAACTTTATTCAATTCATCGAAATTAATGCTTCCATCTTCCCTGAAACAGATAATAATTAGTATCAATTCCGCAGATCGTACTGCAGCTAAAACTTCTTTTCCCTTTCCTTTTCCTGTTGCTGCACCTAATATAATACCAGGTAAATCTATAAGTTGAATCTTCGCATCATCTATTTTCATCATACCGGGAATGGCAGTGATAGTGGTAAAATCATAAGCTGCCACTTTAGAATGAGTACTTCCTTCAGTTAACAAATTGAGCAATGAACTTTTTCCAACCGAAGGAAACCCTATAAATGCTACCTGAGCATCTCCACTTTTTTTAATCCCAAAACCTCTTCCACCACCTTTTTTAGAACTGGCAATTTGGATTAAATCCTCGCGAAGTTTGGCTAGTTGGGCTTTAATGAAATTTATACTACGCATTGTATGTTTATTCGGAATGGTGTTCGCTAAGCGTTCTTCCAACTCTTTTATCCGGGCTTCTACTTTTTCACTCAATCTAATAATTATTATTAATCATCATCAAAAACTTTTACTGAATTTTAAGTTAAAAAGATTATGATTGAAAAAAAAATTAAAGTTAGAGTAAGTATTATTTCAAGGTACGATAATATTTCATAGCAACATGAAATTATTATAGAACTCGATTACGAATAAAAATTTTCATACTCTTTAGGATGGAAAACTCAATAAAACAATGGTTAGTCCAGCATAAAATTCAATATATTTTACATACTCATCCGGCGGTATTCACAGTCCCTGAGGCTAAAATACATTGTGGGCATATTCCAGGTACACATTGTAAGAACCTTGTTCTAAAAAATAAAAAAACGGGTCAACTTTATTTAATCACCATCCCATATGACAAAAAATTAGATTTAAATCAATTTCGAAAGATGATTTCTGCCCCAAAAATACGTTTCGCTACCGGTAATGAATTATCTGAGGCCTTAGGCATTAAGGCTGGTGCTGTCTCCCCACTAGCATTGATTAATGATAAAAATAATAATGTGATTTTCATGATTGAAGAAAGTATCTGGAATGCAGAAGAAATTTGTTGCCATCCAAATATAAATACGGAAACCTTACAAATACCTAAAAACGACTTTCAGAAACTAATTAGAGATGTTAGTAATAATTTCGAAGTTCGTAAAGATCTTCCTTATTCTTTTAGGTAATTTATTTACATATTATTCTGGGATTGGATATATTATTTCGATTTCTGAAATTTTCTTCAAATCCTTATTATTATCATCTCAGTATAAAGGGAGACTCCTACTGTCAAGACCAAATAGATGGTCATAAAAATTATAAATGATTAGAGATGAGAGTGTATAAATACACCCTCCCAAAAGACAAAAATCCAGGGCGACAGCAGGAGCCATCTTTTATAGGAAAATTATAATTTTTGTCTTGTTTATTATTCGTTAAGTCCTTTTGCTATTTAAA
Source organism: Promethearchaeota archaeon (assembly GCA_011364975.1). Taxonomy (GTDB): domain Archaea; phylum Asgardarchaeota; class Lokiarchaeia; order Sigyniarchaeales; family SOKP01; genus SOKP01. The sequence continues at coordinate 2,331 of RDOE01000156.1, forward strand.
TTCATGGCTCATTTAAATATATTAAAGAATTTTATTTAAAAAGTAAAAATAATAGAATAATTCATACTTTTTGATAATTAAATCATTAAATTAGATGATTTAAATGAAAAACAACTGTTTATTAAATTTTGATGAAAAATGGAAAAAGGAATACTATCTTATAAAATGTTAATATTAAATAGTCGGATGCGATAATTTCATATATCTTTTAAAAAAGTATTATATCTTAACTAATAAACTCGAAAAAAGCCTGGTTCATCAGATATGAATGAACTCTCAAAAAATAAGAATTACAAAAAAGGTACAAAATTTTTTAATAAAGGTGATTTTGCCAAAGCTATTATTGAGTTTAATAATGCTCTTAAAACCAATTTAAAGAACCCTTTAATATACGCTAATTTAGGGTTATGTTATGCAAATTTGGAACAATTCGATTTAGCAATTGAATTATTCGATAAATCATTAGAAATAGATATTAATCAAGCTGAAGTTTGGGATGCTAAGGTTACATTGTTAGAAAAATTAGGCAAAACCGAAGATTTAGCACAAACTATGAAAAAATTTGATGAGAGTGCCAAAATAAATCCTGAATTAATAGGTGTTAAATCTATTAGCACCTTTGATCCTCCATTACCAGAGGGATTAAAGATATTTTCTTTTGGAAATGTAGAAAGGATAGCTACCAAAGAGTTAAAAGAACTAGTAGATTATTTTCTTTCGTTATTTCAAATTCCCAGACAGAAAGCTAGATTTTTCTATTTTAAAAACGAGCTCTTAATTGCTATCGAAGAGATAGATGGTGCTTGGATGAAATCTGCATTTAAGGAAAGTAAAATTCTAAATCTTTTTAATTTACAAAATAAAGATAATTATGAGATGTCTTAAAATCAGAAAGGTTATTTTACCAAATTTAGATGAATTATGGAAACTAGAATTTTTGGTAGAACAGGTGCTAAGGTAAGTATAATTACTTTAGGAGGATGCGGTCCAGGTTATGTTGATCAAGAGGAAGCTGATAAAGCTGTTAAACTCGCTATTGACAGTGGTGTTACTATGATAGATGTTGCTCCAACCTATGGTGAAGCGGAAAAAAGATTAAGTCCATGGATACAAAAGCATAGAAAGCACTTTTTCCTCGCAGAAAAAACGCTTAAAAGAAAAGCGAAGGGAGCCTTTAGAGAGCTAAATCAATCCTTAGACAGACTCGGAACTGATTATTTTGATTTATATCAATTTCATGCAGTTTCTTCTATGGAAGATTTAAATGCAATCTTTGGAGAAAATGGAGCAATGCAAACTTTTCGAGAAGCGAAACAAATGGGAATAATAAAACATATTGGTATTACAGGACACAGTGATGTGAGAGTATTAAAAAAAGCAATAGAGCTATCTGATGATTTTGATACATTACTTTTACCAGTTTATATTGGTGCACTAGTGAATCCAGATCCCGTGAATGATTTTAGAGACGTTTTGAAAGTTGCTCAAGAAAAAAATATTGGAGTTACTGCAATAAAATCGATTTGTAAGGGAAGATGGAGCAAAGGACCAATATATAAAACTTGGTATGAGCCGTTAAATACTCAAGAACTAATCGATCAAGCTGTTTGGTTCACTCTCTCTCAAAAGGGAGTTACTACTTACTCTTTACCATGCGATATACGATTATGGCCTCAAATATTTGATGCTGTTAAGCGATTTAAACCATTAGATAATAATGAAATTGAGCATATAATCATAAACGCCGAAATGAATGTGTATAAACCCTTATTTCCAGAATAATTGGAGATAATCCCAATAAGTGTCTAAAAAAAGGTTTTGGATTAGGTATACATACCTTCAGGTGGAGGTCTAAGAGAAGGATCCATATAATTTCTCGAATATATCTGTCCAAAAATTTCTCTAATTTGATTGACATCATATTTTCTAAATAGATCACTCATATCGATATTTCTTGGATCATACCCTGCTTGGTCGTATATTTTTCTCTTGATTGGATCTATTAATGTATCATAAGCTTCCTTTAATTTTATAAATTTATCCTTTGCTTTTGGATCGTTCTTATTTAAATCAGGATGATATTTTTTAGCTAATTTTCTATACGCTAATTTTATTTCAGATTCTTTAGCATCCTTTTTTATTCCTAAAATTTTATAATAATCGTTTTGTTTTTCCATATTATTATTTTTTAACCTTTTTCTATTAAGTTTAAAGATAATTAGGCAATAAATACTTGCGGTTTTAGTTTTATAGAAAAATGTTATTCTGATTTTTTAATTTAAAACATTTTCATATTAAGTAATTTAGATTTTTTAATGTAAATATCAATCGTAAAGAGTTATTTTTACTCTTTCCGTTTTTTATTAGGCTCTATATGTTTAAGGTAAGTTAAATGGCTCATCGAAAAATCATGAATTCCATCGTGAGCTGGGGCTTTCAATCCTTCTGCTTGTATATACTGACCAACTCGGGGTAAAAAACCATACTTATTAACTTTTGAGGTATCTACAAGAATTGAGTATAGATCTTGTCCAACTTCGACAGAAAGGATCATATATCCATAGATGAAACCTCTTCGGATTTTCTTTTCACCACTTCTTATGCTAACAATTGTTCCCTTAATTACGTATTTTCCTGACTTGTACAAATACCTCTTCCTAATTTTAAGTGAGTTAAATTTTTATTAATTGAAAACTCTCTTGAAAATTTAAATAATTTATTAGCAAGTTTCAACAATATCATAGGTTAAACGATATTATTAATCTTAAATAAGAATTTTAAATTTTCTATAAGATAATATCATAATAGAAAAAATTAAAAAAAAAATATTTCTTATAATTTATTTGATTTAGGGTCGTTTAGACAAGATCAATAAGACTATCCCTATAACGGCTAATACTCCCGAAGCTGAGCTTAATCCAATAACGATAGCAGTACCTATTTCATACGGTTCCATTGGTAAGCCCATATTATCTTTTGCAAGTTTATTTACGATGATATCTCTAAATTGAGGTAACCAATCGAGTATTCTAGCCATTTGGATATCGGAAATTCCACCATTGTTAGATTTTAAAAGACTATATGTTACATTGTCAGACTCGGCATTATACCATTTCTGAATTCCTATTGCACTTACTAGTGAATAATCACTATCTTCATCCCATAATAGTGAAACTTGGGTTACGGTTAATCTTGTTTTTCCAGATGTTAATCCGACTTCAAAGAAGGGAGGCCCTAAAATAGGCGGATCTAATTCAGCCAGAAAGCCATCAGGTAATAATGAGGCACCATTAATAGTACCATTTGCCCATTGTTCATAGAATGCTAGTTGAGCTAGCTCTGGTACAGTATAACCGGTTTCATATTCAAGCAATTCGGGTATTCGTATTGCTATAAAGTTTCCTAACCAAGTTAATAATAATGATAACTGGGTAGGAGAAAGACTGAATGTCGTTGCTAATAAGCTCTGAAGAGTTGTATTTGTTGCTGCACCAGACCAAACTAAAAT
>RDOE01000157.1 GCA_011364975.1 Promethearchaeota archaeon
ACTTGGATTATTTCCAGGAATCTCTGATAATCCAGTTATATTCATGATTCATGGGACACTAGTCTTTGTGTGTTATAGCTTTGGCTTTTTCTTTATATTTTTTTTAAGTGCTTTCTTCAGTCAAAGTCCTAAATTCCTGAAATTTCATGCATATATAGGTTACTTTATAGCTTTTGGGATTCTAACCTTTTTATTTTCGTGGATTTCTGTAATTCAGTGGATATTTACTTTAACTTATTTCGTGTGGATTGCTTATATTGCGGGATATATGTTATATAAAAAAATGTGAGACATTCTTCGTTTAATTATATTCGTATTGCTTTCAATAGTGTAGGTAGTAACTTTAATCCAGTTCTAACTCCCATTTTTCTCATTAATCGCCACTTTCGTGACATCATAACTTTCCAAATTTCTCTCCTCGTTTGAGAACCGCTAAATAATGCTGTAACTGCTTGCCTCATTTCTGTATCGTTTTTAGTTAAAGCATAGACGGCATCAATGATTTCTTCCAGGTAACCGCTATGGTATAATAATTCATGAATTTTATAAGCAAATTTTAGATTATCATCATAAAGTAAATTTAAAAGTTGTTTATGGTATCTTGAGAGAAAATTGTCACTAAAATCTTCAGCTTCATAGGCTTGGAGAAAAACTTGGGCTGCAATCTTTCCAGAAAGCCGAGCTTGATAGATACCTTCATATAAAACTGGGTCAGCAACACCACATGCATCACCAACTACCATTATTTTCTCTCGATATGGTTTGTTAATAATTCGATCAGGAATTGGAGCAGCCCAGATTTTACGCCCTCCAAAATTCAACATTTCACTATTAGTAATTTTATCCTTTAGGTATTTATATTTGAGAAAAGAATTAAAATGAGATAGTTTTGCATTAGGACCTAATACTCCTATACTTACAGCATTTAGCTTCGGAAATGCCCATCCAACACCATGATCAACAATGTTATGATCAAAAAATTCCCAGATCTTATTACCAAATGATTCATTAAGCTGATTTTCAGGTATCTCAAATTCTGCTTGAATTCCATTTATCATAGGTGGAACTTCAATACCTACACCTCGCTGTAATCGAGCTCCACCAAGGCCTGTTGCGAGAATTACACATTTGGTTTCAAAATCAGGTATACCCTTTACAATAATATTTTTGGAATTTCTTATTTCAATATGTTTTGCAAAGTAATTATATTCTACTTGAGCACCAGCATCTCTAGCTAAATCTATAAGAAATTTATCAAAATCAGTTCGAAACATACAATAGCCCCTATTTTTCTCGCCAATGGCTTCGAATTGCATAACTCCACTACTTGGAGTGACTAATACTCCTCCTGTAATTTCACGCTCTTTTACATTATGCGGAATTGGTGTAAATTCTTCATTACTAACGGGGATACCTCCCGCACAACATTTGTAACGCCCTTCTTCAGCAGCTTCAAGCAGTAATACTTTAATTCCTCCTTCAGCTGCAATCTTAGCTGCTGTAGCTCCCGCAGGGCCTCCTCCAATTATAACCAGTTCAAAACTCACGATAATCACATAAACTTATATTTTAATATTTAATTACGTATTGCTAAATAAATTTCCTTAAATAACTAGTTTTATTTCAAATTTAGTAATGAAATTTTAAAAATAAGATAAAAATAAGAAATAGTTTAAATTTCCTCTCGAGTTTCTTTCCCCATTAGTCGCATAACTGAATCTGCGAGCTTATTTTGACTGCGACTCATGATACCTTTAATCTTTCCTTCTTTTCCTAAGACTCGTAACATGATACCATTCCAAACAGATGAAGGTTCTCCCTTAACTTTCTTAAACCTGTCCCGATACACTTTCACTTCAATATTATCATAATTTTTAGCTGCTTCAGTACATTTGAAACATAATATACACTTATCCTTATCTATTATAATCTCTTTTCCTTCTCTTGAGAGCGCTCCCACAGAACACTCGTCACAAAACGCATCAATTTTCTTATTGTCCTTTTCTTTGTTTGTTATTGTGATAGAACCTTCAACTACCTTCCTTACTTTTTGACCATTTTCCAAAGTACGAGTTTCTTCTTCAAATTCTGCAAGAGATCCATTCTCTACTAATAAAAGTTTCTTCTCTCCGTTAATTAATAGTTCTAGCGTATATCCCGGGCATATCCAAGTACAGCTTCCACACCATATGCATTTATTGACATCCACGACAATCTTTTTATCTGATTCAATATTCATCTCTTTAGGAGTGCCAATTGCAGTTTTTTTCAATGGTTCATTATAAATTGATACCGTAACTGGGCAAACTCGATGACAAAAACCACACTCTATACATTTGCTTTCATCATATTTTAAAATTGATTCATGATTAAGCATTTTATAAACATAATGCGTTATATTTTCATCAATATTAATTGCCTTTTTTGCTGGTAAAGACATTATCCTCTCATCCTTCTCTTCTTATCATTATTATTTTTTTTATAATTAATATAGATTTAGGTTCTTTCTAACTCCATTTGTTTAATTGCTTTACCAGAACGGAATGGGATATCTTCTACATTTTCTCCTGCAGTATATTTGAATTTTTCTTTAAATGCATCATTGAGAGATTGAAAGTAGAGTGATAAAGGTAGATGCTGTGGACAATTATTATCGCAATTTCCACATTCAACACAACGATCAGCAACATGTGCTATCCGCGTCAGTTGATAAGTTACATTGTCAATTGCTTTCTCCTTTTTCTTTTTTGTTAATATGCAATCAACACAGTAACATACGGGACACCCTCGAATACAAATTCCACAGGAAGTACATTGTTGTAATCTTTCTAATTTTTCCTTCTGGGAGAGTTTATCCCAATCTTCTAAATCTTTAGCTCTCTTTGCTAACGCATTCTCCCTTATCTCCTTAATTTTTTGAGTAAGAGCAGATTTTATATCATTAGGTATATCTTTCGTTTGAATTTTAGATTTTTCTAATACGGTACTTCCTTTATCTGTATACACTTTGAGAATAATTTCATCAGAATCAATAGGAATAACTAAGTCATTTAAACCTAGATCTGCAATAACAGGAATCTTTCGAGTACATCGAGAACAATTTTCTGCAATTGGTAGGTCGATCTCTTCTGATCTCCCGTTACTTAATTTTAATATTAAACCTTTATCGCCTATCTTTTCCTTTATAACTTTTTCAGGATCTACGTCTTTAAACTTTTTAATCTCACGCGAAGCGTTAATAACCATTCCCCTATCTTCAAAGGCGATAATGAAGAGATTATCTAGGTTTATCTGTTTGATTTTAGCTAGCTCAACTATACCACGTGTATCACAAGGTCGAGCAATTACACCAACTTTCTCCTTCATTGCTCCTTCTAGTGACTTATGTAAATATTTGGCTGCGGAATCAGTTCTAGCATAACCATATGCCAAAAGGTTTGTTAATGGAAAGCTAGTAATATCTTCAGGCTTTTCATACACTCTCGGGGAAACCGTGAAACGGTCTTCCTTTTGAGTTTTTTTATCAACTCGAGTTTCTGCCCCAATGATTTTATCAACTATTTTTTCCTTTAACAAAGTGGTTAATATCTTAGGAAAATCTTCAATTTTTATGAGATACTCAGCTAATGCATCCATGTATTTTCCAACTCTAATTTTGAAATTATTTTCTTTAAATATTCTAACAACTTAGTACTAATTTTATTCTATTTTTATAATTTTTAACAATTATTTTATGTGTTAATGGTGCATCCATTTCTTCAGTTGAGCTCTCGTTTTTTTAACTCAACATCATTAGTTAACACATTAAAAATTAGGCGTTTACTTTTTCTTTTTTCGAAGTGTCGCTTTTAGATTTAAACGGGCTTGGACCTAATTCTCTAATTACTTTATCAAATTTGGTTGCTTCTCTTTGGAATTTCTGACCTTCAGCAGCAGTACAATATCCAAACATAAGTCGTTTTTCATCAATACCAGTTGATTTTAATACTTCTTTTAGATATTCTACTTGTCTATAAGCGAAGTAATTTCCAGTTTCATAGTCACATTCTCGAGGATATCATCCAATTATCATAACGCCGTCAGCTCCTCTTCCAAAACTCCGTAATACAACATCAGAATCAACCCTTCCTGTACATGGTACCAATATTACTCTAATTGAAGAGGGATATTGCGCTCGAATAGTTCCAGCCATATCAGCGGATCCATAACCTCATTTCCAACATAAAAATGCTATTATTTTTATATCTTGTTCTTCTGACATTAGTTCCACCTCTTTACTCCACAATAGGTAATAATTCATCTATTAAAGCCATATACTGATCATCTCTGAAATAGGTTAATTCAATCGCCTTTGAAGGACAGATAGCTGCGCATGTTCCACATCCTCGACATTTAATTAAGTCAACAACTAAATTTCCTGCTTCATTTACAGAGATTGCGCTGTAGGGGCATGATTCTATACATTTATAACATTTGGCACATCTCTCATCTAATGGAGTTGCCCGAATTAATTCCATAGTATATTCCCCTTTTCCCATCGGAATCCCCGCTGAAGATGCCGCTCCTTTAGCCTGACTAACCGTCTTATCAATTTCTTTTTGTCCTTGAGCAGAACCACAGATAAAGATACCTGGCACTTTAGTAGCAATCGGATCAAGTCGAGCATGATATTCCTTTAGAAAACCATCTGGACTCTTTTCCATGTTTAGTACTCGAGCAATTTGTACAGTTCCCTCAGAAGGTAATGATGCTGATGAAAGAACAACCATATGAAATTCCATACTAACAACAGCATCTGTACCAACAGGTTCGAATTGGACGATTAAATTTTTAGTAAGTGGATCTTCTTCTATTTTTCCGACTAATCCTTTAAGAAATATTATTCCCGCATTACGAGATCTTCGATAGTATTCTTCATAATCCTTTCCAGCGCACCTCATATCTATGTATGTACATATAATTTCAGAATCAGGGTATTCAGATTTTACTAATTTTGAATTTTTTAGTGATAGGTTGCAGCATACCACAGAACACCAAGGATTCTTACTCACATCTCGACTTCCGACACAATTAATGAATAAGATTCTTTTAGGTCTTTTACCATCGGAAGGACGTTTGAGATGGCCATAAGTAGGTCCGTTTGGAGCTATTATTCGTTCTAATTGTATTTGGGTGATTACGTTATCATAGGTTCCATAACCATAATCGGGTCCTTGATAGAGATCCCATCCTGTAGCAACAATTATAGTTCCGACGTCTAGTTCGACTATTTCTTCTTGTTGACTAAAATCTATCGCGTCTTCTTCACAAGCTTCGACACAGCCAAAACATTCTACGCAAGATTCCCTAACAATGTCATATAATGCAGGAACTGCTTGAGCAAAAGCGATGTCGATACATTTACGCGCAGATAAATGTTCATCAAAATAATTGGAAACATATATTGGGCAAGCATCAGTACATGCTCCACATCCCGTACACTTGCTTTCTAAAACAAATCTAGGATATCTCTTGACTTTTACTTTAAAGTTTCCAATATATCCATTCACTTCAACAACTTCACTATAGCTCAGAATGTCGATATTCTGATGGCGATTAGCCTCTAACATTTTAGGACCAAGTATTCAAATAGAACAATCATCTGTGGGAAAAGTTCTGTCAAGCTGACTCATACGACCACCAATAGTAGTATTTCGTTCTACAAGATGGACTTTATAGCCAGCATCACCTAGATCAATAGCAGCACTTAATCCTGCAATTCCTCCACCTACGACTAATGCAACAGGAGTTACCG
>RDOE01000158.1 GCA_011364975.1 Promethearchaeota archaeon
TTAGGTCTAATGAGGAAGGGGAATATGAAGGTTCTTTGCCCATAATGTATCATCCATATGGTTAAGAACGTTATTGGCAACAAATCCATCTTTCTATTGCTGATGATATAGAAAATCAAATAAATTATTACAGTTGGAACTTCCATTATGAACCAACCAAGTTTATTGTTAATACTAGGACCCCAACCTTTCCGAATATGTTGACCATAAGGGGCTGATACAAAAAATAAAAGAATAAATACTCCAACACCAATTATCATAAATGATAACATTAATAAATTGAAGAATAAAATTTCACTCATACAATTTTATCCCATTTCCTATTTATACACAACGTAAAGAGAGGAACTTGAAAAATCTCTTGTTGTATTTAGTATTTTAATTTATTCCTTAATAAAGCTTTTGTATTTTTGCTTTTTAAAAGTTTCAAGGATTTTGGGAAGATATTAACTGTCTCTTTTAGAAGAAATTAAACTAATAATAAGATGGTTTTTTGACAAACTCATTTTGATTATTTAATATCGCTCCTTATCATCTTTGCTAGATGAATACCAATCTAACCATTCTTTTCTTTTACTTTTAGCTTTCTGAAGCTCATCAGCTTCAGGTCCACGCTCATTCCTAATATTATCCCAGTAATGGTCTAATTCATAGCGAGTTAATGATAGTCCACATGAGTTACAAACCATAAGTCTGTTGTTTGGGTTATACGTCATCTTTCCTGCGCACTCAGGGCATCTTGCCATAATAACGATTTTTTTATTTGTTTCTAACTAAATAGAATAAAACACCGTTAAAATAATTATTGGCTATAATATGGAAATTTATTTTTGATGGTTAATTTTTTAATAAAAACTAAGTTAAGGCAATGGAAAAAAATGAAATCAGAAGTATATTATTTTACTGCTCGAACGATCAATCATGAAGAAAGTTTAAGTAAAGTAAAGGGACCGTTAGGCTTAAAAACGATTGGGTTTGAGGAGAAAGTAAAAAAAGGAGATAAAGTGGCTATTAAGACTCATATGGGTGCCCTTGAAAATGTGCGATATCTAAGACCAAGTTACATTAGATTTTTATGTGATTATGTAAAAGAATTTAAGGCGGAACCCTTTGTTGCTGAATCGTGTGGTTGGGGAGCACCAGAAGAATATACTGGAATTCACACGGAATACAGTGGTCGTGCGAGTGAAAAGGAATATTTAGAGATTGCTAAAGTTCACGGGTTTACAAAAGAAACAATGGGGGCACCAATTCTCATGTTGGATGGTAAAATAGGGACGGATATAGAAAAACATGAATTTAATGGTGCAATTTTTAAAGAAATATTAGTTGCGGGAAAACTTCGAGATTTTGATAAATTAATATTAGCTAGTCACTTTAAAGGCCACGCTGGAGCAGGATTTGGCGGCGCAATTAAAAATTTGGGAATTGGATGTGTGAGCAAAGGAGGAAAAGTACAAGCTCATAACGGAAAAAAATTTGAATTTAACTTTGATGCTCCAGTTTCAGATTATGAGATATGTCTAAAAATTTGTCCTACAAAGGCTCTAAGAGTTGATTCAAAGGGAAGAGTAAATCGGGACATGGAAAAATGCAGATACTGTTATATGTGCAAATCAGTATGTAAAAATAATGTTATAGATATAGGACGCTCATCTAGAGAGGATTTTGTTACTCAAATGGTAGATAATGCTGCGGGTGTAGTTGATTATTTCGGAAAGGAAAAAATATTTTATTTGAATTACGTGATAGACGTAACTTGGCAATGTGATTGTACAGGTGGCTCAGATGTACCATTTGTTAGTGATGTTGGGATTTTATCGTCTTTAGATCCTGTAGCTATAGACCAAGCAAGTGTTGATCTAGTCCATTTGTCGATGATGAACCCTCAATCTATATTAGGTGAAATCAAAAATCTTTCTAAATGTAGTATAAATGATTGGTTTTCATATATTCCTAGGTTTGATCCTAAGACGCATGATTTAGATTTAAATTTAGACGGAAAGGAATCAAACCATTGGCAACTTCAATTAAAAGCTGCGGAAAATATTGGATTGGGCTCAAGAAATTATGAACTAAAGGAAGTAAAAATTAATACCAAAAACAAATAAGGTTCATTAAATTCTTATAATTCTTAAATATTAAATAAAAAATAGTAATTCTATTCCAGCTTCTTGTTATGAAGTTAACCCAGTTTAGCGTATTGGACAAAAATGAATTAGAGCTTATCCATAATTCTACCCTCCAACTTCTGGAGGATGTTGGCATTAAAATAGATGATGAAAATACACGTGAATTATTCAAAGAGCATGGTGCTATAGTTAACAATCAAACACATTTTGTGAAAATTCCTGAAGCTTTAGTTAAAGAGCAATTAAAACTAGTACCAGAATCATTTAAATTATTTGGACCTGATGGTACATATAATATCAAACTAAATACAGAAAGCATACATTTTGCAACTTTAGGCGCCGCAGTAAAAATATTTGATCCTAGTAAAAAAAATAATATCAGAAAATCAGTACTTCAGGATAATATCAATAATTTAAGGCTAGTGGACAAATTAGAGAATATAAGCTGTTCTCAGATCGATTTATGGCCTGGAGATACAAAATATACTACAATCCATGTTGTTTGTATTTATAATTGGTTAAAAAATTCACATAAACCATATGGTCATGGGTGTTTTGGAAAATTAGTTAGCGAAGATTCAATAAAGATGGCTTCTATAGTAGCAAGAGGAGAACAAGAGATAATTAAAAACCCAAGACTATTTGGAATTTTTAATCCAACAAGTCCTCTTCATTTACCAAAAATAATGACTAATGGGTTAGAAGTATTTACAAAATATAGGCAGCCAATAGTTATTGCTCCTGAGGCGCTCGCAGGGACATCTGCTCCAATTACTTTGGCAGGTTTATTAACTCAAACAAATGCAGAAATACTTTCAGGGATTATATTAGCTCAATTATATCATCCCCGAGCTCCAGTATTTTATGGATCTGTTTCTCATACAACAGATATGCGATCAGGGAATTCAGCAATGGGGGCTATTGAAACTGGTTTAATAACTGCAGCAGTTGCCCAACTGGCTAAATATTATCGTATTCCGTCTCGTTCAATCGGAGCAGTGACTGATTCAAAGACTTTAGATATGCAAAATGGATTAGAACGATTTCAGACGCTTCTCTTTGCTGCTAATGCGGGAATAAATTTTATTACCTGTGCTAGTACGTATGAAGCCACTTTAGCAGGAGCTTTAGAATTAACAGTTATTGATAATGAATTGATAGGAATGGTAAAAAGGGCTATTGAAGGAATTAATGTTACTGATGATACCATAGGGTTAGATGTAATTGAAAAAGTTGCAACTAATCTTGATAAAGGAGCTACATTCTTGGGAGAAAGTCACACTAGAAATTATTTGAAGAAAGAGCTATATATTCCTGAACTTTCCGATAGAAATAGGAGAAGTAGTTGGCAAAAATTAGGATCGAAAGATTTAATTGTTAAAGCTAAAGAAAAGGTAGATCGACTTCTGAAGGATTTTACTGAGTATAAAATTGAAGATGATATCGAAAAAGAATTGCAAAATTATGTTGAACTCGTATCTAAGCGGACTTATGAAGATTACACGAAGATAGAAAATATAGGGAAATCTAATATTCGCTTTCCCGATGGAAAAGACAGTTCTAACATTTGATTGTATTGCTTTTTATATATTTATTACTCATTTGATAAGATTTTTGAATTTAGAGATAATATAATGATGGAGTTAATTTTCATGAAATTCTATTTCAGGTATCTTTATTAATCCTGTTTAGTCCTCTCTTCTAGATAACTTATCCTTTTTTCTAAAATGCCCATTGTTTCTATTATATTATTTATTGTTAAATGAAATTCTTTGATGGAATTTTGGACATTTCCCATTTGTTCTAAAATAAAAGTCATAACATCAGGACGTTTCACGGGCTCTATTAACCAATTAAAAATATTTTGTATAAACTTTTGATTATCAACTGAATTAATACCAAAATTATTATCTTTAGAAAAAATATCTATATCACCTAAAGCAATGACTTTTCCTTGTCCAAACTCAGTACAAGCTGCTATAACCTGTTGTTTTTCGTTATCTCTAATCCATTCTCCCGTAGTTACATTATATATTTCAGACCAAGCACCAGTAGTATCAGTTTGTAAAATTGGTTTTGCCCCTTTATTTAAAAATAAAGAACATGTGCCTCCGATTATCACTTCCCTCAAACCATTAACGACATTTTTATTGGGAAAATTTTGAATATTAATTATATTTGAAGGATTATTTGTAGATGAATCTTTCGCCTTTATCAAATTTTTTTCAAAAAGAATTCCGAAATTAGGGGCAAGATCATTTAAATTTGTCTTTTGAAGAGAATCTCCTCCATATTCACTTATTAAAATTAAATTGCCACCGATTCGTACATAATCTAGAATTTCTTTTATTTCTATATTTGAAAAGTAATCATTTATTGGATTTCCAATAACTAAAATGTCAACATCCTCAAGAACTTTTTTTGTTAGAGCCTTATTCTCAACCTTTTTAATTTTAAGATTTAAATTCTGAATTAATCCTAAAAAGTCAGAGAAATCTTTCTCTTCAATATTTAGCATTTCATTGTGATTTAAATCGAAAAATATCGTCTTTCTTTGCATTTTTACTATAAATCTGAAGAAAATTCTCCTATAAAAATCATTCTAAAAATTAACAGAATACTGAAAAATTTTATAAATCTTAAAGAATAATCATTTTTGGTACAGTTAAGCTATAATTTTGAAATAATTGTAAAAAATTCGAGTACTATGGTAAACACTGTTGCTGTAATTGGGTTAAGTTGGGGAGATGAGGGGAAGGGGAAAATTGTAGACTTTTTAGCCCAGCAATCAGATATAATTGTAAGATATAATGGAGGGAATAATGCTGGGCATACTATTAATGCAGAAGGAGTTAAATATAAATTTAAATTGATCCCCTCTGGCGCTCCCTTGGAAAAAGAAGTTATAATTGGAAATGGTTGTGTAGTCGATCCAAAAGTTTTACTCGAAGAGATTGATAATCTGAATAAATTAAATAAGAAAGTGAATTTAAAGCTTAGTTCTACTGCTCATGTAATTTTTCCATTTCATATAACTTTAGATGGCATGCAGGAAGAATCAAAAGGAAAATACCGTGCAGGAACTACAAAAAGAGGAATTGGCCCTGCATATTCAGACAAAGCTGCTCGTTGGGGTATTAGGATTTATGACTTAATTCACCCAGAAATATTAAAACTAAAATTAGAAAAATTATTTCAGATAAAAAAGAAACTAATAAGAACATATAATCCTGATTGGAATTTAGATTTTGAGACTATTTACGAAGAATATAAGCAATACGGACAAAATCTTAAACCTTTTGTTGCTGATACAGCATTTTATTTAAATAAGGCCATTGATTCTGGCAAAAAGATTGTTTTTGAAGGCGCACAAGGTTCATTATTATGTATCGACCATGGAATGTATCCTTTTGGAACAAGCTCCAATGCAAATGCACTAGGTATAAGTGCTGGAACAGGGATTCCCCCTAAAAAAATTGGAACGATACTTGGAATCATTAAAGCTTATACTTCAAGAGTAGGTGAGGGATATTTTCCTACAGAATTATTTAATGAAACTGCAGAGAAGATTAGAGAACAAGGGCATGAGTTCGGTACTGTAACTGGGAGACCAAGACGCGTTGGATGGATAGATTTATTTAATATTAAAT
>RDOE01000159.1 GCA_011364975.1 Promethearchaeota archaeon
GTGCATCAATTAGTCAAGAGCTTTTAGAGAGATTAATTCTATCAGATATCGAACAAAAAGGTGAAGAAGATAAGGATAAAATTAATTCTCTTGAAAGAGATATGTTTAGAGTTTCATATATTAAGGATTTAAATTTAGAACTAATTCATTTATTTGTTAACGATTCACATGACGACTTGAACATTATTAAAAAAGGACTTATAGAATTTAAAGAAAAATTTATGTTACTTTTTGAAGACATCCAGCCAGAGCAATTAAGCATAGATATTTGTCAAAAATTTGATCTAGAGGCTAATAAATTCCAAATAATGATGCCTCCAAAGGTTGCCTTTATTGGGTACCATGGTGTTGGGAAAACAACGATTACAGATTTATTAAGATCAAAAGAGATTCCAATAAAAAAGATTGATACCATAACAGGAGATATTGCTTCTCTTAAATTTGCTAAATATCATATTTCTTTATGGGATTATACAGGACCTGAGGACCTAATATTTTTATGGAAAAATTTTGTTAAAGAAAGTAATATAATATTTTTAATTACGGATTCCACACTAGATAATGTTGAAAAAAGTAAATTTCTTCTAAATTCTATCAAAACTGATAACCAAAATGCATTTATTACTATCCTTGCTAATAAATTTGGATCCAGGAGTGCTCTTGACTCTGAAAAAATCGAAAATATGTTAGGAACAACAACATATTCGATTTCTGCTATAGATCCCAAATATAGATATGAGATTATAAAAATAATACTGAATTATCTTGGAGCTAATAATCAAATTTCAGAAATATTGAATAAACTCATTAGAAGAGAGAGAATTATACAAGACTTTCAAGAAGTCTTAGAAAAAAAGAATTATGAAGTTGCTAAGTTTCTTTTTAGCCAGGTCATTAAACTTTCTGAAGAATTAGGGGAAGATCCTCAAAAAATGGAATTTTATAAAAATAAAGAAAAAATAGAAGAAGTAATTCAAAGAGATTCATCATATAAAGAAGAAGCGTCTAATCAACTTTCTCCAACAGAAACAAAAGTAAAAACTGATAGTATTCCACTGGTAGAGAAAAATCTAAAAAATCTATTAACAAACTATATGAATAATGTTGAGGGAATAATAGCAGTTGTTATATGCGATAGGGAGGGCTTTATCATAACATCAGAAAGTAAGCGTGAAGGAGAAGATGATATGGTTTTAGGAGGAATCGCAGTTGCAGTAGATAGTTTCATTGATAGAATTAAAAGAGAATTTGAAAAGGAAACAAATTTTTTTAATATAACAACTGTAGGTGATAAAAAGTTTGCGTACTGCTCTGTGGGACAAAAATCGATCATAGCAACGATTTCAGATCTTTCAACTACAGATACCGAATTGAGAGTTTATTCTGAGCATGTAGCAAATAAAGTTGAATTATTACTTGACCGAAATGAGAATGTATCCCTTGAGATACCAGATCTTATCAAATTATTAGCAAAGACCAAAGATGGGAAAATTCCCGAAGGATCTTTTTCTACAAAACTAATACTTACTGGAGATTATTTTGTTGGTAAAACGTCCTTAATTTCGAGATTTGTACAAAATCTCTTTAGAGATGAATATCATTCTACGATAGGGGTAGACATCTCTATGAAAAAAATCAATCTCTCTGAAAACACTCAGATGAAATTTGTAATTTGGGACATAGGTGGTCAAATAACGCAAATGGCACCCTATAGGAAAAGATTTTATGAAGGGGCGAATTCCGCTTTTATAGTAATTGATCGAACACGCCCTGAAAGTTTAAAGAACGTTGATATCTGGTATGATGACATTAAAAAACATATTACAAATGAGATAAATATTATTTTAGTTGGGAATAAATCAGATTTAATTGATCAAATCTTAGTGAGTGAGGAAGACATAAAATCTGTTGCTAATCATTATAATTTTAATTATATTCTTACTTCAGCGCTCACTGGTGAGAATGTTAATGAAGCTTTTCTTTATGCTGCTTATAAGTTTATTGAAAGTACATAAATCCCAAAAATTAATTCTTATCTAAATAGAAATAATAATTTCTTAAGAAAAATTAATATTACATAGTAATATTTTATTTATTTAATAACAAAGGAGGTGGAGCTTAAAAATAGTGCTTAAAGTGTCATGGCACGATGTTCTTGCTACTTGAAATACTTCTGGATATATCATGGGATTTTCAATAAAAGAATTATCATATAAAGAACGGCATTTAATCTTTCTTACTGAACAGGAATTGACTGGTCCCTGGTTTTCATTCATTTTAAAAGGTGAGGAGGTGGGAATGATCCCTGTAATACTAAAAAATATAGAACCAACACCAATATATAAAATGGTAAATACTAGAAAGGGTTCGGTGATTGACAGAATAACTCTTGATTTTGATATAAAAGAGTATTTGACAAAACTAGTTAATCATCATGAAATACCTCCTATCGAGTTTAAGAAGAAAAAGTCAACTATTAGATTGTATGTCGATGTATTTAATCGCCCAAAAGTCCCTTACATTAATACTTTTTTCACGATGAAAAATATCTCCGATTATGATTTAATCGATTTCTCTATGTATTTTGTATTTGATTTTGATGTGAATGGATTGGAAGGTTTTGATAATGATTACTCGGGATATGATACTGAAAATGATATCATCTACCAATATGACGATACAGGTTTATACGCGGGTTTTTCACCTATATCACGATCTACTCATTACGAGTCCTGTCTCACTAAAGATTTTAAGATTGATAACGATCGATTAAACCTTTCGAATACACTATATCCGGGCAAGGGAGAGATTTTATCGGCTCTTCAAATTGAATTCATGACTTTAGAACCAGATCACACTTTTCAAACCGCGTTAGTAATCTCTGGAGGAATAGGAAAGGAAGAACTAATTGATAACATAAAAGCCGGAAAGGTAAACGCGATTAAGTTTTTGTCACAAGTAAACCGTTCAGTAAAATCGGAGCAAAGAAACATACAAGCTGAAGCATTTATAAAAATAAATCAACAACAATCGGTTGATTGTAATCATTAACATATCCGACTTAATGATTCAAATAAAAAACCTATTAAGGAAGTTATTTGATGAAAACTCTGTGAGAGGTTGGATAAATAAATTCTTTATTTTACGATATAAACTAATTTTTGGCCTTCCTCTTTATCCAAGCCTAGCTCTTTTCTTATGGCATTTCTAATTAAGTACCCTCCTACATGGAGAATAGAATCTTTCAGAATTGAATCTTGATCCATTGAGGCATTGCATGGATAAGAATGATGAGCTTTACTAATTCTTTCATTTAAACTTAATTCACCATTATTAATATATTTTGATTTTAACTGTTGAAGGATAAAATAAGTAGAACCACACGGAGCACTTTGCAAAACGCATATATCATTTATAGCTTTACCATTCTCATTTAACAAGAAAGCAACCCTAGGTTCCCCAATTTTATAATGTTCCATAAAGTCATATATCAAATTGCGGTTTTTAGTAATACTAAACGATTCCTTATTATATTCATTTAGTTCTGTACTTAATGCACAAAATGGTTTTGGAAATACTGCTTGAATTCCCAGGTCTTCAAAATTTTCAAGAACTTGAACTTGCAGTCCTGGTGGCACCCATTTAGGATTTTCAATGGGGATTATCACTGCTTTAATATTGTTATCCTTTGAATATCGTGGAAGGACAGAAAGTAAATCCTGGTGAATTCCAACGACTAACAAAAAGTCAACCGGGGGGATACTTTTCGGTAAATATTTTTCAGGATTTTCCACAAAATCTGGAATATTTGTTCCTATTTTTTCATAAAAATAAATCTCATTAGCAAAACTGGGTAAATGTTCACGGCAGTGATCACATTTAACATTTAATTCTAATAATTCACAAGCTTTACAGAATTTTTCATCATTGATTAAATTACCTACAAATTTCTGAGTTAGCATTTCGGTTTCTGGGCTTGAACCATAAAAAATCCCAAGTTTATACTTTACTTTATCCATCATAAAAAAAATCAATTTTAAACTTATATTTATTATTATGATAATCAATAAATGATATATTACTTTAGATGAACATGTTCATTTCTAAGAATGGAGAAATTTAATATTATTATTTGATATTAGAATTATAGTTATCGCCATCCTAAAGTAAAATTCATCTATATAATATCTTATCTAACTAGCAAATATGGAACTCTTGAAAGTAAGACAGGAAATTGTTTCCCAATTGAGGGAGGATATCCCAGAACTTGTAGATAAATTCAATCATTTTATTTTAACTCCTTTCGAAAGTAAAAAAAATAATGTGGTTAAATTAACCTTTAATAAAGCCACAGAACGGTATCCTAAAGAAATAATTATCAAAATATATAGAACAAAGAACTTCGAGATTGAATATAAAATTATAACAAAATTATCCAAGCAGAATTTGAATGTTCCCAAAATCATATTCCATAAAGATCCTTTTTTAATTTTTGAGAAAATAGAAGGTATAAATCTGTGTGACTTTATTAATGACAATTTGAAAGGTGTAGAAAATTTAAATGATGTGAACTCTAATCTAAAGCAAAAATTAATTCTATCTATTGAAACTTTAGCTGATTGGTTGGTAAAATTACATCAAAATAATATTATAGAAAAGAATAATATAACTCAAAAAGTAGTGCTTAATAAGGGTGATACCCGTTTAAGAGATTTCTTATATAATTCTTCTAATAATGAACTCTATGGGTTAGACTTTGAGGAATCTTATGAAGGGAATCCTATTGATGATCTTGCCTGGATTTGTTGTTCATTACTTGACACAAATCCTGGTATTTTTGAAATGTTTAACCCTAAACCTAAAATAGATTTAATTAATATTTTTTTAAAAAAATATTTTCAATTGAACTCTTCCGCTGAATTTGATTTTAATTATTTTACTGAACGTTTAATTGAGAATTTAAACACTGTGATGAAAAGACGACAAATCCATTTGAATTTAAGTAAAGAAAATTTCTTGAAAGAAATTTCGACTCAACTTTAGTTTGAGAAATAAATTATTAACTTATTTAAATGGATCTTTTGAAATATGTAAATTTAATAATATGCACTCTATGAATAATGTATACTTGCTTTTTATATGAATAGGCGTTAGTAAGATGAGTGAAGTACCTTTATTAGATGCTAAAACATCTTTAAAAAAGATGATATCAGTTATAGTAGATATTAGTGGATTAAATAGTGACTTTATCCCTAAATTAAGATCTCAACCAGAAATGATTTTAGGTTCAATTGATAAATATGAACATGTAAAAAGTGAATTAATCGCAAATATTAATTCCAATAACGAACTAATCAATTCCTTGAAAAATAATATTTCACAAAATCAACGAGATATTGCTAGACATATAGAGGATAACAAGCAATTAGCAATAAAGAGACAAGAACTGATTGATAAAATTGAACATCAACACAATGAATTAAAAAGCATTCGAGAGACAATGACTCTTAAAATTAACGAACTTGAGACAAAAACAGCGAGAATGAAAGAATTAGAGGAAGTTAATTTAGATTTAATGAGGAATATCGAAAAATCTGAATCTATATTGAAGGAACTTGAAAAAGAATTAGAGAATACATATATAAAAAAGAAAAGT
>RDOE01000160.1:0-319 GCA_011364975.1 Promethearchaeota archaeon
ATATGACGTTCGTTTAGATTTAGAAAAGATGGGAATTAAGAATTTTCTTAGTACTTGGATCTATAAAGACGATAATATATGTTTTATTGTAGATCCCGGACCATCTGTGTTAATAGATTCATTAAAGCAGGCTTTAAATATTTTAAACATTGGAAAAAATGTCTTAAATTATATATTATTAACACATATTCATATTGATCATGCGGGAGGAACTGGAAAATTAATTTCTCACTTTCCTAATGCTAAAGTTGTGTGTCATCCAAGAGGACTTAAGCATTTAATTAGCCCAGAACAATTATGGAGTGCCAGTATAAAAACT
>RDOE01000160.1:329-5644 GCA_011364975.1 Promethearchaeota archaeon
GTGATATGGCTGAAATTTATGAAAAAATAATTCCTATCTCCAAAGAACAATTTAGTTCACCCTCTGATTTAGATAAAGGAATATTTAGAATTATTGAGACTTTAGGGCATGCTCCTCATCATCAATCATATATATTTAAAAATTATTTATTTATAGGCGAGGTTGGCGGGACCCATAAAGACTTAGCAGAGAGTTATTATCTTCGCCCAGCAACACCTCCAGTTTTTGATTATAATGCTTGGAAGGTCGCTATTCAAACGTTATTAAATGAGCATCTAGTTAATCATATTATTTGTTATCCTCATTATGGAATGAGAAAAAATGCCGACGCGATGTTGAAAATCGCTGAACATCAACTTTCAATATGGGTAGAAGTCATACGAAAATTAATACATTTACGCCACCAATCCAATTTTTATGACTTGTTAATATCAGAATTAGAAAAAAAAGATAAAATTTTTGCCAATATTAAATTGTTGGAAGATCAAGCTCGAAAATCTGAATTAATATTTATTAAAAATTGCATAGATGGAATCTTAAATTTTTTAGATAAAAAAAAAGAAAAAGATAGAATAATTCTTTCAAAATAGTCCAATATTAATTCTTGATGATCTTAGATTAGCTCCTTTTTAATTACAAAATAAGACAAATTGACATTGTCTATTTAGTGTACTTTAGAATCAAAAGAAGCAATTTTAATTAAGCTCAATTATAAATGATAGAAAGTTGGAGTAAATTCTCAAATATGGAATATAGATTTCTACTTGCTATGGGTTGTTCTTTTTATCTTAAAAAGCAGACGTATTTTTGATAATTTTTAAATAATATAAATTTAATTCAGTATTTGAGAAACATTTACAATTTTTAATGTAAAATCAGATTTTCTCTTTAATCATATTTTATGGTTTTGTGAAAATTATGGTGAATCAAAAGACAGTTAAAACTAACGTTAATAAAACAAGAAGTCGATCGCCTGAAAAGAAAGCTCAACAATTTGAGCGAATTATAGAAGCAGGAAAACAACTCTTTCAGGAACAAGGACGAGAAGGGTTTAGTTTGCGGGGTTTAGCGAAAATGCTTGACATGAACCAAAATAATCTTTATAATTATGTAGAAAGCAAAAGAGAATTATGGATCGCGATTCGTAAAAAATTTTTTGAGCAATATAGAGATGAAAATAGAGAAATCGTCAAAAATCATGATGGATCAACGGTTGACTTATTATTAGATTTATTTGAACATTTTTTCAAATTTGCGGAAGAAGATTATACTGCATTTACAATGATGCACATGATACCTTCTCCACCCTCAGATAAGATAGGGCTTTTTGAGAAACAATATAAACCATTTAATTTTCTTGATGGCACAACAAAAGTTATCCAAAAAGCTATAAATGAAGGTGAAATTAAAGAAAATAATGCTGCATTACTCTCATTCTTCATTTATAGTTTAGTATTAGGAGCTACGATTGTAGAAAGAATTATGCGCTCTGTTGAGGAGACTAATAATTACAAGGGTACAGATGCAGATGAAAATATACAATTTGGAACTCAACCATTCACCAGTAAGGAATTCCGTAAGTATGTATTACGCAAAATCCAATTAGGATTAACTGATCCGAATCTTATTGTTGAAGAAGAGGATTATAAATAAAATCCCTAAGGAACTTGGAATATTAAAAAAAGGGGTTCCTCTCATCTAAATTATAATATTAGAACACACTTAAAATTCAAGAGAATCTGATCTAGGTTCTTTTCTTATATAAATAGTACCAAAAAGATATCCAATGATAATTCCAAAGAGTACGTAAAATACTATGTAATTTAGCAAAATTATGAAGAAATCTAATATGTTATAACCATAAATATTGGAATACAAAATCCACACATAAATTGTAATAAATAATGATGAAAAGCCGCCCCCTCCTATGCCAGCTAGAACACCCGTTTTTATAAATGGTTGACTTTCTTTTCTGAATTTAAAAATAAAAAATTCACCTAGAATGAGACCAATAATTAGATAAATATCTCCATATGCAAAAATCCCAAAATAAGGATAGATTACGAAGCCGAAGAAAGTGATAACACACGTAATTATGATTCCAAAAGTAAGGTTTTTTTCAGTAACATAACTTAAAAAGTCCATTTTAAAATACTCTATAACTTGTTGTTTTAAGAATTAATTTAATATTTAATAGTTTAGAAAACAATGAATTAAATAAAGACTTTTTGGATTTGAGTTATAGAAGAATTTCCTCCTTGCGATTAATTATTTTAAGTTCTGAAGGATTTTAAGTCTCCTAGTAAATATTTTATTAATTATAAATTAAAAAATTAATTTGGGATTAAAAGAAAAAGCTTTATTGTAATAGAAACTGACTTTAAGAAAAATTGATGTTTAGATTGTCTACCTATCATCTAAATTAATTGCTTTTTTGATTTGATTTCTCTTATAGTTAGTTCAATCTAAAATATTTAAAAAGATCATAATAATTAAAACATAATTTTATTTATTACATCCTCTAAATATACATATTACATTAATAAGTAATTAAGTGAAATTAGAATGCGAATGCTGGAAGGAAAGGTAGCAATAATAACAGGTGCCGGAAGAGGATTAGGTAGAGAGGAAGCCTTAGCTTTTGCAAAACATGGATGTGATATAATCGTTAATGATTTAGTAGGTTCGGATGAAGTTGTTAAAGATTGTCAAAAACTGGGAGTAAAAGCAATAGCTAATTATAATTCTGTTGTAGATTATAATAAAACTAAGGAAATGGTAGATCAAGCCATCGCTGAGTTTGGAAAATTAGATATTGTAGTAAATAATGCTGGTATTATAAAAGATAGGATGATATTTAATATGACTGAGGAAGAATTTGATTCAGTCATTGCTGTAAGTCTAAAAGGTACATTTAATCTTACTCGCCATGCAGCGGTGTATTTTAGAGAAATTGGCAAGGATAATCCTGAGTTGGGTAACTTTGGACGCATTATTAATACTGCTTCTGATTCCGGATTATATGGCAACGTAGGTCAATCTAATTACGGTGCCGCTAAGTCAGGGATTGCGTCTTTTACAATAATTATTGCCCGTGAAATAAGTAAATATGCAACTGTAAATTGTGTCGTGCCGAGTGCGCGAACAAAGATGACTACAGATTTAACTCCAAAATTAATAGAATGGATGAATACTAAAACACAAGATGGGTTTGATATTTTTCATCCTGCCCATTTTCCTCCTTTATTAGTATATCTCGCATCAGATTCTGCTAAAAACATAAACGGAGAAGTATTTAGAGCAATTGGTGATAAAGTTTGGGTTTATCGAGGCTGGAAAGCCGTGAAAATGATAAAAAATGATAGAAAAACTTTTAATCCCGAAGACCTTGCTAAGCGTGTTCCTACTGAATTAATGAAGGACTTACCTTCAAAATTAGAGGGAGTACAAACTCCTGAATTATTATTAAGTTAATATATCTTAAATTATTTTTTTTATTTGAATCATTAAGGATGTTGGTCTAATGACTGAAGAAATTTTGACTAAACTTGAAAATAATGTGCTTCATATTATTTTAAATCGGCCTTTAAAGAAGAATGCAATCACAGATGAGATGTACGCAAAATTTGGTTTAGCATTAAGCGAGGGTGAAGCCGATTCTAATGTAAAAGTATATTTAGTATATGGCAGTGGTGATTGCTTTTGTGCGGGGAAAGATATAAAAGATTTTCAAGATATGAATCGATTTACAAGGCAAGGAGAAAATCCTTCTGCTAGTTTCATGAACGCAATAATAGAAGCAAAAAAACCAATAATTGGAGCAATTCATGGATATGCTGTAGGAATAGGAGCAACAATGTTACTTCATTTTGATTTATTGTATGCTGCAACTGGCACAAAATTTAGGTTTCCCTTCACAAATTTAGGATTAGTTCCTGAGTTTGGATCAACTCTTATATTACCCTCAATACTTGGAAAGTTTAAAGCTTCTGAGTTATTCTTATTAGCAGATTTCTTCACAGCTGAGGATGCTTATAAGATGGGATTGATAACTCAGATTTTTCAAAAAGAAACGTTAATGGAAGAAGTTATTTCTTTAGCAATAAGGCTAGCCGAAAAACCAAATATTGCCTTAATAAAAACTAAACAACTATTAAAAAAGAATTATACTACCCTTTTGTTGGAAAGGATATCTGAAGAAGGAATGGAATTTGCCAAAAGACAAGCTTCTCCTGAAGCTCAGGAAGCGTTTAGAGCTTTTTTCGAAAAAAGAAAACCAAATTTTAGTAAGTTTGAATAAGTCTATAAGTCTTACTTATTGATTGAAAGACAAAATATTTTAAATAAAAAAATAGAAAACTAGATGATATGAGTGAAAAAGAAATAAAGATAGTGAGAACCACTTCTGCGTTTGATTGTGGAGGAAGATGTCCTTTGCGAGTTCATGTACAAAATGGAAAGATAATTCGCATAGAGACTGATGATTACGAAATTAAAGAAGAGCAACTTCGTGCTTGTTTACGTTGTAGAGCTTTACGACAATATGTATATCATCCGGAGCGCCTGAAATATCCTCTTAAACGAGATGGACCAAAAGGATCTGGGAAATTTAAAAGAATAAGTTGGGACCAAGCTCTCACAGAAATAGCAGATAAATTGAAGGAAGTTAAAGAAAAATATGGGAATTCTAGTATCTTTTTAGCGACTGGAGGAGGATATCAAGCAGCCTACCACGATGGGATGTTAGCAATGATGAGGCTTTTAACCCAATTTGGAGGATATTCCTCTCACTATGGAAACGTATCTTCTGAAGGAGCAGTATATGCGACTCAAACTCAGTATAAATCTCCTTTTGTGGGACACAGTCGAGATGACTTATTAAATTCTAAATTAATCATAATGTGGGGTTGGGATCCTGCAAGGATGATATCTGGCACAGATACAATATATAGCCTCGTTAAAGCTAAAGAAAAGGGTATTAAAATTATATCTATCGACCCAAGATATACTGATTCCGCTGTAGTTTTAGCAGACAAATGGATTCCTATAGTTCCTGGAACAGATGTTGCTATGATGGTAGCTATGGCTTATATTATCATTAAAGAAGAATTACATGATCAGGCATTCCTAAATAAATATACTGTTGGTTTTGATTATTTTAAAGACTATGTACTTGGCGAAGAAGATGGTATTCCAAAAACTCCAGAGTGGGCTGAAAGCATAACTTCAGTTCCAGCTAGTATAATAAAAGATTTAGCAATAGAATATGCGACTACTAAGCCTGCAGCACTCATGGATTGTCAAGGACCTGCAAG
>RDOE01000161.1 GCA_011364975.1 Promethearchaeota archaeon
CCAAAATTAATATTTTATAATCTTTTTTCTCATTCCATTTCCATATAATCTCCCCCAAAAGCATCCCATAAGGAAAAAATATTGGAATCATATATATTGGAGGAGTAGTAATATTTAAAATACCTGATGCAGTATTCACGAGCGGATATCCCTGGATTGAGAAATATATAATTGAGAGTAAAGTGATAATTAAACCTACACCATACACAATAATTAGTTCTCTTATTGAAGGTTTTAATTTACTCAACATCATTTTCACAATTTAAATTCTATTTTTGATATTACTTAGTGATTAATGGTAAAAATTAGAATGGGAGAGGGGGGATTCGAACCCCCGACCACTTGGCCCCCAGCCAAGTCGATTTACGTGTCTACGTGACAGATAAAGTATCATACCAAGCTAGACCACCCTCCCATAACTAAAAGGGACTCTCTAATGAAGCTTAAATATTGATATAGCTTGTTTTTAAATTTGTATGAATTAAAATCATAAATTCTATTTATTTTTAATTGTCCTTATAGATTTTACTAATAATTTTTAAATTATTTCGAGGTTTTCTATTAATATAATTTCTATTAACTTTTTACTTTGATTTAATCATGCGTTCACGTAAACCTTACACAATAATTTGGCCTCAATATTTTGATTTGAAACGGTCTAAAGCTCAAGGTAGACGGATTCCTAAAAAGTTTGCGCTTGAAAAAGTCAGTGCAACTGAAATTGTAACCTTAGCTAAAAAATTAGGCTATGAGGCTCAATATGAGAAGGGATACAAATATCCAAAATCATGGTGGGATGAACCAGGCAGAGTTGTTATAGATACCAAAGGAAAAAGCAAATCAAAAATTTTAATAGAACTAGCAAAAGAACTGAAAAAAGTAGAAACAAAGAGATAATATTTCGTTATGCATGAATTTTCATTTGCTTATAATATTTTTAAGGTAGCAGAAGCTACGGCTCTTAAATATAATGCAACAAAAATTACAGAAGTATATTTAGAAATAGGAGAATTAACACTAATAGTGCCTGAGTTATTACGCCAATCCTTCAAAATGGCAACTCATGGTTCTATCGCAGAAGATGCTGAGCTTAAAATTGATATTACTCCTGGAAAAATAAAATGTAGGGATTGTGGTAATATTTCAACAGTAACGCTAAATGAAGAAGCTCAATTAACCGGGCTTCAATTATTTCAATGTAGACATTGCCAAAGTAAAAATACTGAAATTGTTGAAGGTAAAAAAGCTAATGTGAAGAATATTAAAATTCAGGATTAAAACTGATTATTTACATAACTAACTTTTAAGAAAAAGTTTAAACAAGCACTGCATTTAAAACGCCATGTTGTCCAGGGCGACTTGTAATTTTTGCTTTTCCTAATTCGGTCTCTACGATTGCTCCTTTTGTAAGTATATGGCGCCTATTCAAATCTTTTGACGCTTCATTGCTTTCAAAGCGTAATATCTTAACTTTTTTAGTTTTATTTGTATTCGGATCTGTCACATTAAGATATGATGCTGAGAACAACTTTAATTTCAGACGACCACCTAATACTCTTTGCTGTTTCTTCTTTTCGCCCCCTATTTCTGTTTCTATCGGAGGTCTTTCTAATTCTCGTTTTCGCTTTTTGCGAAAATGTTTATATTTTTTTCCAGTATATCTCCTTTTACTTCTTGCTTGACTTCTTGCCATGATTGAAAGACACTAGAACTCATTAATTTAATGTTAAAGATAATATAGTATTTCTTTAAAATTTTTGTGTTTACAAGAGATACTAAATTAGAAGTTTATAATTTCTAAAGGAAAAATAAAAATAATAATACTTAATTTATTAATTATAATTAAGAGATTTTCTCTAGAATTATTTAGCATAAAACTTTAAGAAAATGATGGAAAATAATAGTAAACTTACAAATATAGATGAAGATTCATTAAAAAGAATAATAAAATCAAGCACTACTACAGTTGGAGTCATTGTAAAGGACGGCGTCGTTGTCGGGACGGAATCTCAAGCTACTGCAGGTTTTACTGTAGCAACAAAAACTGCTCAAAAACTGTTTAAGATTAACGATTATGCTTGTGCGACTATCTCTGGTGGCGTAGCTGATTGTCAATATGTTATAAATCTACTAATTGCTAATTCTAACCTAAAGCAAGTAGAGGATGAAAAAGTACCAGATCCAAAATATGTTGCAAGTCTTACTCGAAATATTTTATTCAGCGGTCGCTCCTATTTTTTGTGTATGATGATAATTGGAGGGTATTCTGACGAAGAAAAGAAAGGAAAACTTTATGGTGTAGATCTCTTGGGTACGCTTTATGAAGAGGATAAATTCATTAGTTTTGGAAGTGGTTCACCCTTTTCTCTTGGAGTTCTTGAAGCTGATTGGAAACCTGGAATGTCCAAAGAAGAAGGAATAGAGTTGATCAAGACCGCAATAAGCAGTTCAAAAGAAAGAGATGCTGCTTCTGGGCACCATATTCAGATTTGCACCATCGATAAAACAGGATATGTCCAAATACAATAAATGCTAAACCTCTTTTATTCAAATTTTAAACAAGTTTAGAAGAATTATTCTATTATTTATTTCACTTAATCTATAGCTAATACGATTTCTGTCAAATCTCCTTCATATAACAAAAAAGCTTTTGCATCTTTATTTTGGGAATCCATTATTATCCATATCAAGTGTTTAAACTTTAATATGCCTGATTCATAAAAGAGTTGCATATAGTAATGATCAACACTACTAGGATATAATCCCGAAGGATGAGAGTGAAATATTCCAATAACCTTAAATCCTTCCACTTGCTCGATATTATATACCATTTCAAAAAGAAATTCATCATTATTCAACAAAAAAGCTATGGGACTTTTATGGCTTGATTCTACACATTCAAATCTTCTCACATAATAATGGTATTGATAATCATCTCCAACTTTGAACTGTTTAATATTGCCAAAAAGTAAACCGGTTGCCTCATTAGGGTGAGCATCATCAATACAGGCTCCTAAAAGTGGCATAAAATCTTTGGAAATATGAAATACCATATCCTTTTGATATTTTATTTTCATCATCCTCAAATTTTTTTCTTAATTATTAAAGATAAAGCAGCATTTAAGGCGGCTAATCGAGCTTTTTTCAATTCATTACCTAATGCAATTATGATCACATCTCCTTTTTCGAGAATCACATTAGAATTGAATATTTTGGTTTTGAAATATGTTTGAATCTCTTGATTAATACTTATTGTTTCATTTATCTCTGTTAACTCATAATATTCTGGAAATACAATTTTAATTCCATCATATAGAAGACAGGTCGCACCAGATCCTCCAATCATAATAGCTGCATCTCTTTGAGCTATACCATCTACTAGATGGTCTCCAGCATTTTTAATTAGGCAAAAAAAAGAAAAATTCTCTGAGGAATCAATGATTATCTCTTTAAGAAAATCTGTTTGAGTTTCTTTCAATATCGGAATCTTTTTTTTTATTTTAGTTAATAAAAGTAATCCTTTTTCGGTAAGCACATGGCCTTTTCTTCTAAGCTCCTTTTTTTCTCTTCTTACCTGTTCGAAAATTCTTATATAATTACCATTCTCCTTTAATCGTTTAACTAACGACTTTGCTGTTCCTGAACCTATTAAAAGCTCGCTTTCCAGTCGATATCTTCCTAAACCCTCAGGATTCTCTCCGTAAAGTAAGATCGAAAGAAAAACATGCACATATTGAAAGTTTGGTTTAATGGTTTGGCTATCAAAAAGTACATCTAATTCATTAAATTCATACATAACCTTTATTTATATTTGTAAGACATTTATAAAAAAGATTGTATAAGAAAAAAAGATAAAAAGACAGATTATTTATATTTTCAATATATAGCCTAAATTTTAAAAATAATCCTCGGCGAAAATTTACATGGAGAAGAAAAAGGAAAATAACCCTAATTCGGACAACATATCAGAATTAATCCTATTTGGGGATTCTTTTCCTCAAGAAGTTAAAAGAACAGAGAAAATTTCGCTTGAATACGTAGATCAAGAGGACTTAATTAAAATAGTCTGTGCTCTTGAACCGTTTGGAGCAAACTTTTTATATTCACTCCTGATCGCTAATCAAAGTCGTGCTCCTATAACCGAAGTTAAAATAAGAATAAGATTTCCTGATTTCTTAACACTTATTAGAAGTACTCCCCCAACACTTTCTATAGATACTCTTGATATTGAAGAATATGAAAAACAAGTCAAAATTGAATTTGGTGAACTAAAAGGGAGCTCTCAAAAGCAAATAAACCTTTATTTGTGCCCCGATTTATTAGAAGAAAAAGGTGAAATTAAATCTTTTGTTACCTTTGTCAATAATGCTGATTTTGTCAGAGCATTAGATTCAGAACCAGTTCAAATTAACTTTGATCCTTATACGATTGAAAGAAAAATTTTACCAACTGCCGAGGTAAAAAGATTTATCCAAGATCCCACAATAAAAAAAGGTAAGAGAAGCATTGGCTTAGCAATAGATAAACCTTTTGATATTAATTATTTTTTCAACCAAATTACTAAAATTATTGAAAGTCAAAACTTCCAATTGATCGCAAAGGATAAAAATAGTAAATTAACATGGTTCTTTGGTACTGAATTAGTTTCTGGAGATGATATTCTTATTATGGCACAAATCGAATCTGGCAAAATCGAATGGTCCGCCGCTTCCGAGAATCCACATATCCTAATAACTATACTAACTAACTTTATCAATCAATTTAAAGAAGAAATGATCTTGCTTGGGATTATAACCTCAACTGAACAAATTTACAACCTTGAATGTAAATATTGTGGCACAACTCTTCCCTACTTTCCTAAAAAAGGTAAAAGTATTGAATGTAGCAAATGTAATTATGAGCAAATAGTCTGGAAATAGTATATTTATCCATAAGTATTGGTTTCTTTTACCTCTGGTTTCAATTGTAAACCTAAAGAATAATTTTTTCAAATTCCATAAAACCTAAATTCTTCAATTCAATCATTTCAGAATTTGATCAAAAATCCCTTTTTTTCCTAAAGGAATTCCCAATCACATAATTAGTAATCTTGATTGGATTTTATTAAGTATTTAAGTTCACTATTCACTTAAAACAAAGATCTGATAAAAAAGTGCTAAGATGCACCAGATCATTCCATTAGTATGATCTGAATTTTGTCGTAAAATTTTTTTACCTTTGGTCTTTATATGAGCAAGCTAAAATCAAAATCTTTAAATATGTAAAAGAAAATAACTTATATAACTAACTATATCAAAATTAGTTATTTCAACCAAAAATTATTATTAATTATAAAAAAGTGGAGGAATAAAATATGTCAGAATATATAAGCTGGTCCCCAATTCGAAGCCTAATGAAACACAACGGCGCTATTATTGTCGCACGAGACGCTGTTGATGAATTAGTAGATTGGATGGGTCAATCCGCAGAAAAAATCACTAAAACTGCCTTAGGATTAACCAAACATGCTAAGAGAAAGAAAGTAACTCGAGACGACATTTTATTGGCTATTAAATAC
>RDOE01000162.1 GCA_011364975.1 Promethearchaeota archaeon
TTGAAGATCCAAACAAATCTCAAGTTGAAGATCCAAACAAATCTCAAGTTGAAGATCCAAACAAATCTCAAGTTGAAGATCCAAACAAATCTCAAGTTGAAGATCCAAACAAATCTCAAGTTGAAGATCCAAACAAATCTCAAGTTGAAGATCCAAACAAATCTCAAGTTGAAGATCCAAACAAATCTCAAGTTGAAAATTTTGTAACAAGAATTTCTATCTCGGATCAAGATGCTATTATAATAACTGATTTTTTTAAACGAATTAAAGAATTAGATGAACATAAAAGCATTTATCCAAGGAAGAGTGAATTATCTGCATTAAAGAAATGGTTGGGGGTTAAAAACCAAATAGTTGGGAGTTGAAAACTTGATATCGAAAACGATAGTTAAAGTTTTAGCATGTAAAGGATGTAATAAAGAATGTGAAATTCATTTTTCTGATGCTGAGAAAGAAGCAAACTTTCTTTCTAATTATTTCAAAAATGATAACTCGATAATGTGTCCAGAAAACAAGCATTACATAATAAATATTAAGGTAAGAGAAATTTTCAATTTGAGTTGAATAAAAAAGGAAGTGAAAAAGTGATTCAAGGTGTTATTATTTCCCCTATATATTCCCTCTATCAAAATTTTACTAAATTTATTTTTAATTATATCTTGAATCATTTCACTATATCCCATTATTCCTGGTGTGATTACCAGGGAGATGAATGGATGATACCGAATTTGAAGGTGGTTGACACCCAGACCCGAATAATTAGGTTTGGAGTAACCCCAAGAGTATTGGGTTTAGGTGATTATCATGGTTAAGGAACAAAAAGGAATTTCACTTGCTGATTTGGCTGGTTCTCTGGTTGAGGTCAGAATCATTCAACCTCAATTTTCTGAAAAACGTGGTTCTGCTTTTTTGACAATCTTATGTGAATACGATGGAAAAGAAGTTCAATTTGGGATTGTTGGACAATCAAAAATTGATTCTATCTTAGAAAATCATGGACGAGTCGAAATTCAGAATGTAAAAGGAGAAGAAGTTAAAACAATGTTTTTGAAAGTTCCTGAAAAGGTCTTAAAACTAACTGATGATGGAAAAATCCAATGGATTAACTTCGATTATTAAAAATTTCTACATTTTTTATTTTTTTTAATAAAAATTCGAGTTGAAAAATATATGAGTAATTTATCGGAAATAGTAGCGTGTAGAGATGCAAATGACCATTCAGAATGTGAAAAGAAAGGTAAAACTGGGCATAATGGATTAGCGAATTGTAATTTATGTTTAAGAATTTGGAAAATAGAGCAAGAGATGAATTTGCTCTAATATTTTTTTTTAATAGTTGATGTTCATGGTTGGAATAACGTTAAAAGATTTGGGTTTTGGTGGAATGACCAAATCGGTTTTAGGACCAGGTTTAAATTTATCTGATATGATGGAGTTATCGGATAAACCAAGAGAAATTAAATATCAAAATTATTTGGATTCTGAAACTGCTTGGTTTAATATATCGGATTGTTATATAGTAGATACCGAAACTTATAATTTAAATTCAAAGATTAGAAGCATTCAAATTTATGATACAAATGAAAAAATTGTATATTTTGTAATTCATGGAAGAGTTAGACAAGATGTTCAAAACCAAGTAATTCAAGAGATTAAAGGCTTCGGTTTTGAAGTTAAATTTTTTTTTGGTAACTCTGAATTTGATATTTTACAATTTTTCCTGCAATTATTGAAGGAAAATCCCAAACCACTTTTAGGTCAGAATTTAGCACATTTTGATTTAGGAATTATTCATTCAAAAATAGGAACGGATGCTAAAAATAAACCCAATAGAAAATTAATATCTAATAATAAAATATATTTTAAATCCTATACAATTGGTTCTGGTAGAGGAAATAGGAATATTTATTTCTCTTATTTGCATGGTGCAGATAATGATAAGGATGGCACCAGATTTGATATTGTTGATACAATGTATATCGCTTGGAATTTATTTTTACCAGGTTCATTAAAAGATCTATCTGAGGAAGCAGAAAAAAAAATTGATGATTTATTATCACAATATAAATCATTTCCAAAAAAAGAAATTGATTATAAAGAATTTGAGAAAGAAGAATTAGATTATGATGCGGTAATCTATTCAATATATGATGTTTTATCAATTCCACGTATATATGAATATTTAAAATCAATCATAGAGCAACCAACTAAAGATTACTTAAAAATTGAAGAAAAAGCATCTCAAAGATTGTGTGAACATTTATGGATGAAAGGTCACGGTGCATTAGCAGAATCATTTCTCAATCAACTTCTTGGTAGAATTGATCCCAATGTTCCTGATTACATGACTAAATATTATGGTGCAATTTGTAGAACTTGGAAAATTGGTTTATTTACACCAGAAGATGGAGAGGTTGGGAGACAATTAGATTATACGAATGAATATCCTTTTGGTATTGTTTATCAAAATCTATTTGATATACTAAATGGTGATTTTAAAGATTTAAGTAATGAAGAAGTTGCTTATGGGTCTGAAGATTACGAGAAATTGCTATTTTCTTCCACATTAATATTAAGATGTAATAAGAAATGTAATATATTGATTGAAATTGATAAATCAAAATCATCCGAAATGGTTGGATTTGGTTTCATCAGGTCCTTTAACAATCAAATGAGGGTATCAGATTTGGAACATTCATTTGGAATGTTACTTTGTAATCCAAAACAAGACGTAATTTTAACAAAAACAGAGTTAGAAATGAATTTAGAATTAAATTCTAAGTTTTGGAGATATTTCAAATTAGTTAAAATTAAAAATGGGTTAATTGCAACAAGTAATAAAAAAACTCTCGAATATATTGACTTATTCAAGGTAAGAATGGAATTTAAAAATCCAAAGAATTATAATCATGCTGAAATTGCAATCAAATATATTTTAGTATCGGTTTATGGTAAACTTGCACAATCTATTGGTTCCTGGTTTAATTTATTCTGTGCAAGTGCAGTAACAGGATTCGGAAGATATCAATTATTTAGAACTTGTATTCATGCTTTGAAATTGGAATTAAATTTAGTATATTCTGATACTGATTCTCTTTATTGTTTTGGAAAACTGGAAAAAATTAAGGCATTAATTGACTTTGGAAATCAGATAAATCCATTTCCTAAACTAATGTTTGGTGTTGATAATCTTAAGGACGA
The DNA here is from genome assembly GCA_011364975.1 of Promethearchaeota archaeon. Classification (GTDB taxonomy): domain Archaea; phylum Asgardarchaeota; class Lokiarchaeia; order Sigyniarchaeales; family SOKP01; genus SOKP01. The sequence continues at coordinate 3,202 of RDOE01000162.1, forward strand.
AGGTGAAGAAATTTTATGTATTCATACATTAAAGCGAAAGAGATATTCAAAAATATATTTAAAAAAGAATAAAGAAACTGAAAAATTAGAATTAAAGGTCAAAATAAAAGGCGAAAATGGAAATTCAGACTATCGATGGCGTGATATCTTATTTCGATTGAGTTTAATGACAAATGGTAGTTTAGATATAAAACGAATTCAGAAAAATATTGCTAATAGGAATTTTAAATTTAGATTACCTGTTAAAGAAAATATTATTGAGTTAAATATAGAAAAAGGAAATATTAAGAGAGAGATTAAAAATTTAAATAAAAAGTTGAAAGAATTTGAGAAAGATAATAAATTTAAATCATTAGATGGGTTTGACGATAATTTAAAAGAATTTTTAGAAGAAGATGGATTTGAATATAATAATGAAATATATAAAATAGGAGAAATATTAAATAAAAAATCAAGTATTGAGTCACAATTAAGTAGATTAGAAGATAGATTAAGTGAAATTAATGACATTTTGTATAACAGTTATTTAACTCTCTATAAGCGTGTTTATGACGAATATCAGGGTAAACAATTAAATGAAATCATACCCGAACTGGAATCCAAGGCCAAAATTACAATGATGTATGATGTTCATTTTAAATCTTCAATAAATTATGAGGATTTTGTTTATTATTCAAAGATTAGGAAAGCCTGGGAAAGTGAAACTAATGAAAAGGCTTATGTTGGTTGCTTTTTCTCCATAAATAGGGATATAAAGCCATATAAAGATGATGAAGGAAATGAATCTTATTTTGGAACATTTAAACCAAAGAGTTCTAAAGATTTCTCATATGAAATTAATCCACAATCTTATATTACAACTCATGATACCATTCCAATCATAAAAAATTCTGTATATTGGGATTATTTAACAAGAGAAATAAACGTAGATACAATTTTATTGAAAACCAGGAACCCAATAAAATTATGGTATTTATCACCAAAAAATTCAACTGCAGTTACATATGAATCATTTTGTTTCCCACATAATGGTAAAAAGAAACATTATTCATTCAAATATAAACCAGCATTATTTATTAAATTGAGATTACATGAAAAATTACCAAAAAGATTTGACTTTAAACCAATTAAAGAATACTTCAAAGGTAAAACTAATTGGAAAGAAGAGATGGAAAAATATGAAAGTAATTTCAATTTTGTTAATTTTTTAAAAGAGGATAAAGGAGAAAATTATGTTAATTGTCACTTATTCATTCAGAATTTAAATCAATTTGAAATATCTGCAAGAATCAATAAATTTAGGATGTTCTGTAAAAAACCAGATATTTTCAATATTTATGAAACCATTGATAAATTGAGTAGAACTATTCAAATTTTAGTTGAAAGAATGTTTGAATTAAGAAAAATTAAGATTAAAATTCCCAGGTTAACTTTTTTGAGACAACTCGATATTTGTCAAGAAACAACTGAGAAATTTTCCAAATCCGTTTGGTTTCATTCCTGGGGTAAGAAATTTCCTAAATTTTCAATGGGTGAATTTCTACAATGCAATTTTCTTAAATACATGTCATTAACTGTTTATCATAAAGAAAGATCAGCAAGAAATAAATTAATTTATAAAAAAATGGAGAAATTCGAAGAGGATTATTTTAAAGGAGAAACTGGTGAACCATGGAGGAGTGAAATCAAATTCAAACTACAAAGAAACTTTTATGAAAGCCTTTCTTATGCTTATATTTTATCAATTATCAAGCAAGAACATTTCCTAAACTTCATTAAAGAATTTAATAAGATAAAACAAAAAAAGATCATGCATTTTGATTTAGATTCAAAGTTATCAGGAAAATTAGAATTTAATTCAAAAAAATGTCTAATATTATTCAATCCTGAAGGCATTATTTCATCAGAAGAAATTTTTGAAAATATCATATCAGGATTAGGTCCAAAATTTGATCCTGTAGCAATAGGTACCGTGGGGGGGGGAGGGGGGAATCAACAGGTCCATCAGAATATAATTAAATATCAAGAATACCCCCTTAACACTCTTGATGACCGTGGGTCTATAACGCCCCCCCCACAAGCACCACCCCCTACCTCACATAACTATTTTTGGGAAAAAAATTATGAAAAAATAAAAATGAATGATGCATTTATCAAAAAGTGGGTAAAAAGGGATAAAATAACAAGTGATAAAGTTAAAATTGAATTTAATTTTGATGAATTATTGTTTGATATTG
>RDOE01000163.1 GCA_011364975.1 Promethearchaeota archaeon
TATATCTAATCGATTATTTATTACATTTTTTAGTTAAATTTTTTGATAATTTTATATAAGATATATGAACTCTATAATTGAAAAAAATAAAAAAAATAGTTTGATAAATTTAATTATCGTTCATTTAAGATTTAATCATTATAATTTTGAAAAAATTTTCTAAAGATTATATCTATTTATTATGGCGTATGAATTGAATAATCCTTTGAATATAATTAAATCAGAAATCATCTCTTGTTCACGAAGAACAGACATTCCCGCTTTTTTAATGGATTGGGTAATAGAAAGAATTGAAAAAGGATATGTTGATGTAGTTAACCCATTTAATAGAACGCAAATCTCAAGAATATCACTCAAACCAGAAGATGTTAAATGTTGGGTATGGTGGAGTAAAAACTTTCGAGAATGGATAACTAAATTTAAGCAAAATAATAAAATATTTAAAGGATTCAAGGGTCATTCATTTCAATTCACAATTAATACTCCTTCAGAATTAGAAAAAAATATTCCAATTTCTTTAGAAGAGCGATTTTCTCAATTAAGTTGGTTAATACACGAATTTGGAGTAATAGCAATAAATTTTAGGTATGATCCCATTATATTTTATAGAGTAAAAGGGTCAAATACGGTTAGAAGTAATTTAAATCAGTTTGAATATATCATTGAAAATGTTAGTTCTTTAGGTGTGAGAGAAGTGATCTTTTCTTTTGCAACTATGTATCCTAAAGTTCAAATAAGAATGCTTAGGAGGGATTTTTATCCAATAATTCTTCCGTTTAAGAAAAAAGAAGAAATTGTTAACAAGCTAATAAAGATTTGTAATAAAAATGAGGTAGATCTGAAAGCTTGTTGCCAACCAGATTTACTTAAGATTCAGGGAATTGAACAGGCACATTGCATCGATGCAGTAAAGATTGAAAAATTAATAAGAGAACCTATAGAAAAGCTACCAGATAAAGGGCAAAGAAAAGACTGTGGATGTTTTAAATCTAAGGACATTGGAGGATATACTGGAATTTTTCACTGTAAGCACAATTGTGCTTATTGTTATGCATCTCCTGCTAAACGCTAGATAAGAAAATTTCATTTTGAGAAATCTGAGAAAAATTTATGCAATTCATTGAAAGAGGGAACAACTCCAAGTTTTTCAAGAATTTCGTAAAAACAATATGCTTCCCACAAATCATAAACCTTACCTTTATCATTAATATACAAAATTGCAGCTGCTTCAAATTCTACTTCCTTATTAGTAGGCTTGAATCCCCAAGCATTTCCACTATGAGTTGCATTTGCGTGATATCTAACCCATACTTTATCTGTCATGCCATTAATTTCAATGACCTTTTGTTTTAAATCTGGAAAGATTGAACGAAAATGTGTAATTTCATGCTTTATCAACTCAGAACCAGATGCTGCAATATGAATCCATTCTGGTTTATAGTTTGAATCTACAATTTGATCAGCAATATTAAAGTCTGGAATATTCCACATATCTTCAAACCATAATTTTCCAATTCGTTCTAATTTTTCTTTTTTCATTAAGTTCAAGAATAAATATAAATTTAAAAAATATTATACTATTGAATTAAATCAGAACGAAGTAGCTTTTTAAAGATTAACCACTTTTAAATTCTATATATTAAAACTCTTAGAAAAATTGGATGCCACTAGCCATTTGAGATTTAAAAGTGTTAAGGTTTTTTAGTAAAGTTTTAATGCAAAATTTCATTCTACTCCCATAATTAAAATAACCGCTAAGCAATTATGACATTTAGAACTAAGATAAAAGCTTATTTAAACTTAACTCGAGCACACTTTGCAGTAGTGTGGCCTTTATTATTCATTTCAGGTTTGTTATTGGCTTTTAAGGATTATAATTATTTTTCTTTACCATTGCTACTAACTGTATTTTTCATAGGGTTATTTGGATTTGAAGCAGGAATGGTTCTTAATGACCTCATCGATAAGGATGTTGATAAGCTAGTAAATGAAAATAGTTACACTAAATATTGGAGACCATTTAAAGAAAGGCCTTTACCTGCTGGCATCATTTCTTTTAAAGAAGCTTTAATAGTATTTTTGGTCCTTCTAGCTATTTCAGTTGCCCTTATCGCTACTTTACCCTTTCCCAACAATCTTTACGTATATATAATTATGGTCTATGCATATTCTGTCGAAACTTTTTATGCAAAGAAAAAGAATAACCAAAAATATCCCATCGCTCAACTTTTAGGAAGAACAGATTTAACTGTATTTCCTGTTGCTGGATATTTATGTTATGGTCAATTTTCCATAACTATCATCTTTCTTATACTCTTTCTCTATCCGTGGGCACAAGCTCATCTTGGAGTCAATGATTTGGCAGATTATGAAAATGATCAGAAAAAAAACCTAAAAACTGTTACGGTTTTATATGGTATTAAAGGCAATGTAAAATGGATTGCATGGTTTACTATTAGTAACATTATATTCGCCATATTGCTTCTCCTTTTTAAATTAGGATTCATTGCATTAATCGGTTTTATTCTTGTTTTCATTATACTAGTGTCAGGAAATATAATCCTTTTTAAAAATCAAACCCCATCTACAGCACTTAAACTATTACCTCTATATCATGCTAGTTTACTAATTTATATATTATCAATAATTTTTAGCATGATTTTTCCAGTTCCTTTTTTTTAAATAAAATTTTAAATATCAAAATCTCCCTTTTTAGTTTTTTTTAGAAAAAGAAGTTGATATTTGTATTATTTAATATTTTAAATAGAATTTTCCTTGTTATAGCTTCAGTAAACCAATTTTTAAAAAGAATTATTAAGTAGATCAAAAAGATTTAAACTCAAATTCAGAAAAGAGATTCTTTATTCGTTGTTTTTGATCTTGCGATATATAATTTTTATAAGTATATTCAGAAGTGATCCCTAATTTTTCAGATTTATCAAACCATAAAGGATTGTAGGGTAATAATCTAACCTTTTTAATTTGTAAGGATTTCAGATAATTTGCTAAGCTATGTAAATTCTCATCTGTATCTGTTATACCCGGTATTAGAGGGATTCTTGGTAATACCTCAACTGCTCTGGTATTTACAATATGTTTAAAATTATCTAAGATGTTCTCATTTGAAACGTGGCAATAACGAAGATGGATAGTTGGATTGTAAATCTTTAAATCAAAATAAATTAAGTCTGTAAACGGTAAAATAAATTTTTCAAATTCTGAAAGTTTAAAGAAGCCACTTGTCTCTATACAAATGTGGATATTTTTATCTTTTAATGCTTTTAAAAGCTTATGAACATATTGAATATGATAAAGCGGCTCTCCTCCAGAAAGGGTAACCCCTCCGCCAGAATTATCGTAAAAAATCTTATCCTTTAAAATGATGGTTAATAACTCTTCAATAGTATAAAATTTGCCTACTAGTTTTAATGCCTCATTTGGGCACATTTCTATACATTTACCACAAAGATTACAAACATGCCGGTTAATACGATATTTATTTTCAAATTGAATTGCATTCTCATTACATACATTTTTACAAGTTCCGCATTCAACACAAGAAGCCTTATCAAAAGAGATCTCCCTGAATGGAGATTTAGCTTCAGGATTTTGACACCAAACACAAGATAGAGGACACCCTTTAAAGAAGATTAAGGTTCTTATACCAGGACCATCATCTAATGCATTTCTTTTAATGTCAACGATTAGTGGTTTTTCATTCATTTTTAAAGCATTCAAAACAATAAATATTAAAGAAATAAAGAAAAAAAATGTAATCGTGATATTTAATTAAATATATTTTATTTTCATGCTCTAGAATTATATTCATGTCGTTCAATAATTTCCAATTGCATATTTTTATTTAGTTTCGTGAAATAAGCGTTATATCCAGAAACTCTTACTAAAAGCCAGCGATAATCAATAGGATGTACCATGGCGTCCCTAAGTGTATCTGAAGAAATAACATTGAATTGCCATTGCATTCCATTTAAATCAAAGAAACTTTGAACATAACTCGTGAAAAGGTTTAACGTTTCTTCGTGTGAATCACCAGGATGAGGTACTAATTTTACATTATAGGACGCATTATTGGCCATTTTTAAATAATCTAGTGCGGCTACACTTTGAATACTTGGTAAGAGAATATCAGTAGTACCCGGAGCTGGAGTTAATCCAGGTGTTAAAGCTTTTCCTTTTTTCCTCCCTGAAGGTAACGCCCCAGTTAACATTCCGAATCCTGTATGATAACTAATAGACCAATAACCCACAAGATATTTACCACCCCGATAATTTTGAGCAGAATTGTAAAGATCATAGCAAAAATTGATGAGGTCTTGAGCTAATTCTACAGATCCTAATTCACCAGAACCAAATTTTGGAACTTGTTCTATTTTATTAAGAATAGTGGCATAACCATTGTTAAAATCATTTTGGATGGCATCCATTAACGTCCTAAAATCTAAAACTTTTTTGTTATATATAAGATCACGTATTACTAATAAGCTATCTACAACATCAGTTAAAGCCACAAGCGCTACTCCTGAAGTGTTATAAATAGCACCACCCTGAATAAGATCTTTTCCTTTTTCAAAAGGCCCTTTATAAAATGCAGATAATAAAGGTGTAGGATGTACATACTTATGAGTTTCTCCAAGGTAGTTATTAATTTCGATTGATTTTTCTGCTAAATATTTGAGTTGTGTTTTGTAAGCATTTAGGAAATCTTCGAAAGTGGGGAAGGAGGTTTTAACATCTCCTGTTTTAGGACCAACTAATTCACCTGTAAGGGGTATAACACCATTGTTAAGTGTCATCTCTAAAGGAGCTACAAGATTTAGAAGCATACAATTAGTATGACCATAATGTTTACCCACGATTGTAGGTTCTACACATCCCGTAGCAGCCCAATCCCGAGCATCTTCAAGCGAAAAATCTTCATTAACTAGAGCTTCAATCATGGTTCTGTCATTATGGATACTAGGTGAAGCTCCCATATTTACATTAACTTCACATAAGCGCTTTAAATATTCTTTTGAATTAATTCCAGAATAATATCTGGCATTCATATTGGGATCTTGAAAGCCAAGCATTTCATTTGTTTTCAAAATAATGAAACTCATATCATTCACAGCGTTATTTCCTTTCTTATCAATACCACCCACTGTTACTGTATCATCAGAGGAACTACCTCCAAATAATTTCCAACCTACATTCGGCATTAAAGGATCATGATCATTAATCCTAATAAAAAGACTTCCTATAAGTTCTATAGCGTTTTTTATAATATTTTCTCGTTCTTGATTATTTGAACAACTCGCAATCTCT